>NZ_JBSVWF010000058.1:0-41559 GCF_054071635.1 Pseudomonas sp. SDO52101_S400
CCCGAAGTATCCGATCAAAAATAAAAATGCCAGTCAGCTTAACTGACTGGCATTACCCATCGGGGTGCTTTTTTGTGTCTGCGATTTGGGCGAGAAAAGCAGAGGGCATCGAATTAGAGGCATAAAAAAACACCCCGAAGGGTGCTTTTTTGGGTTTCGCGAAAAGCTTAGCGTTTCAGCGAAGCCGGCAGGTGCGGCTGGATCGCCGTCAGAACTGCCTTGAAGCACTTGGTGTTACCGGCAACGACGTGGCCTTTTTCAAGGAAGTCGTGACCACCGGTGAAGTCGCTCACCAAGCCACCTGCTTCCTGAATCAGCAGAGCGCCAGCGGCCATGTCCCACTCGGACAGACCCGACTCCCAGAACGCGTCGAAACGACCGGCAGCAACGTAAGCCAGGTCCAGGCTCGCCGAGCCCGCGCGACGGATGCCGGCAGTCTGGCCAACCAGGGCGCGGAACATGCCCAGGTAGTTGTCGAGGTTGTCCATCTGGTCGTCACGGAACGGGAAGCCGGTACCGAGCAGAGCGCCGTCCAGACTGGTGCGACCGCTGACACGCAGGCGACGACCATTCAATTGAGCGCCGCGACCACGGCTGGCGGTGAATTCTTCCTGGCGAACCGGATCCAGAACAACGGCGTGTTCCAGGCGACCACGGTATTTGCAGGCAATGCTGACAGCGAAGTGAGGAATGCCGCGCAGGAAGTTGGTGGTGCCGTCCAGTGGGTCGATGATCCACAGGTATTCTTCGCCTTCGATACCGCTACCGGCGTGCATGCCGGTCTCTTCACCCATGATCGAGTGATTCGGGTAAGCCTTGCGCAGGGCGTCGATGATTTTCTGTTCGGCGGCACGATCCACCTCGGATACATAATCCTTGGCGTCTTTTTCGTCGACCTTGATGGTATCCAGGCGCTCGATGGAGCGGAAGATCAGTTCACTGGCGCTGCGGGCGGCGCGCAGCGCGATATTCAGCATGGGCTGCATGGATGTGTCACCTAAGGTTGTTAAAGAAAGCCGCGCATTCTATCAGAACTTTTCTTCAGGTGAAGGTCGCTGTTCGCTTTCATAGCTTAACGGTAGGCTGTTCTGTAAGATTTGCACCCCTTTCCCGAGTCCGAGAGCGCCCGCCGTGCTGCAAAATATTCGTGTCGTCCTGGTCAACACCAGCCACCCGGGAAATATCGGCGGGACCGCGCGCGCCATGAAAAACATGGGCCTGTCGCGGCTGGTGCTGGTCGATCCGCGAGTCTTTCCGCATCACGAAGCCGATGCACGTGCTTCGGGGGCCGGAGACATCCTTGAAAACGCGCAAGTCGTCGCCACCTTGGAAGACGCCTTGGTCGGCTGCAATCTGGTGCTCGGCACCAGTGCCCGTGACCGGCGCATTCCCTGGCCGTTGCTGGACCCGCGCGAGTGCGGGACCAAAGTGGTCGAGGAAGCCGGGCAGGGCGCGGAAATCGCGCTGGTGTTCGGTCGTGAAGATTCCGGCCTGACCAACGACGAGCTGCAGCGATGTCACTATCACGTGCACATCCCCTCCGATCCTGAGTTCAGCTCGCTGAATCTCGGGGCGGCGGTCCAGGTGTTGAGTTATGAAGTGCGCATGGCCTGGCTGGCGGCACAAGGTCAGCCGACCAAGATCGAGAAGGAAGAAGTGGCCTCCGTGAAAAGCGCCGAACTGGCGACGATGGATGAGCTGGAGCGGTTCTATGAGCACCTTGAACAGACCCTGGTGGCCATCGAATTTCTCGATCCGGACAAACCGCGACACTTGATGGCGCGCCTGCGCCGGTTGTACGGACGCAGCTCGGTCAGCCGGGCGGAAATGAATATTTTGCGTGGCATCCTCACGGAAACCCAGAAAGCGGCCCGTGGCGAGCTCCTTAAGCGGAAGGATTAATGATGTTCGAGCGTTTGCGTGAAGATATCCAGAGCGTATTCCACCGAGACCCGGCGGCGCGTAACGCTTTTGAAGTCCTGACCTGCTACCCCGGCATGCATGCAATCTGGATTCATCGACTGGCTGGCATGCTCTGGCGCAACGATCTGAAATGGCTGGCGCGGCTGGTATCGAATTTCGGTCGCTGGTTGACCGGTATCGAGATTCATCCGGGCGCCAAGGTCGGTCGACGCTTCTTCATCGACCATGGCATGGGCATCGTCATTGGTGAAACCGCTGAAATCGGCGATGACGTCACGATTTATCAGGGCGTAACCCTTGGCGGCACCAGCTGGAACAAGGGCAAGCGTCACCCGACACTGGGTGATGGTGTAGTAGTCGGGGCGGGCGCGAAGGTCCTTGGCCCGTTCACGGTTGGTGCCGGTGCCAAGGTCGGCTCCAACGCTGTGGTGACCAAGGAAGTACCGCCTGGTGCCACGGTGGTGGGCATCCCGGGCCGGATCATCGTCAAGTCCGATGATGAGGTCGACGCCAAGCGCAAGGCGATGGCCGAGAAGATCGGTTTCGATGCTTATGGCGTGAGCGAAGACATGCCGGACCCGGTGGCGCGCGCCATTGGTCAATTGCTCGATCACTTGCAGGCAGTCGATGGCCGACTGGAAGGGATGTGCGGTGCGCTGAAGGATCTGGGCAGCAATTATTGTGCGAAAGATCTGCCAGAACTGCGTGAAGAAGACTTCGCCTGCGTCAAGGGCAAGGACGAATCCAAGCTCCATTGATGCCCCCGCAGGGGCTGCTGCTGACCGGTGTGCCATTAAGCCGCAGACCCTGCTATCATTCGCGCGCTCTTTTGCGGGTAAACCCGACTAAAGCACTAGGTCTTATAGTTGACTTAAATGCTCGGGAATTGCATACTCCCGCCCATTCCGAACTCCGTGGTAATTGTCCATGCGACTGACTACAAAAGGCCGATACGCCGTGACCGCCATGCTTGACCTGGCGTTGCACGCGCAGCACGGGCCCGTGTCCCTGGCCGATATCTCCGAGCGCCAAGGCATCTCCCTGTCCTATCTCGAACAGCTTTTCGCCAAGCTGCGCCGCAGTAACCTGGTCTCCAGTGTTCGCGGTCCGGGCGGTGGCTACCAGTTGTCCCGCGACATGCAGGGCATCCAGGTCGCGCAGGTGATCGATGCGGTGAACGAATCGGTCGATGCAACAAAATGCCAGGGCCAGGGCGACTGCCACTCCGGTGACACCTGCCTGACCCATCACCTGTGGTGCGACCTGAGCCTGCAGATTCACGAATTTCTCAGCGGTATCAGCTTGGCCGACCTCGTAACTCGCCGTGAGGTGCAGGAAGTGGCCCAGCGTCAGGATCAGCGTCGTTGCAATGGCAAGGCGCCGCGCCTGGACAAGATTGAAGCGTCCGCCGTCGAATGACAGCCAGAGAGCTAGCGGCACGCCAGCCAGCCTGATTTAGGAGATAGTCCATGAAATTGCCGATTTACCTTGATTACTCTGCGACCACCCCGGTCGATCCGCGCGTTGCGCAAAAAATGAGTGAATGCCTGCTGGTCGACGGAAACTTCGGTAACCCGGCGTCCCGTTCCCACGTGTTCGGCTGGAAGGCCGAAGAGTCCGTCGAAAACGCCCGTCGTCAGGTGGCCGATCTGGTCAATGCCGACCCGCGTGAAATCGTCTGGACCTCCGGTGCCACTGAGTCCGATAACCTGGCAATCAAGGGCGCGGCACATTTCTACGCCTCCAAGGGCAAGCACCTGATCACCTCCAAGATCGAGCACAAGGCTGTCCTTGACACCATGCGCCAACTGGAGCGCGAAGGTTTCGAAGTGACCTACCTCGATCCGACCGAAGACGGTCTGATCACGCCGGCAATGATCGAAGCCGCGTTGCGCGAAGACACCATCCTGGTGTCGGTGATGCACGTGAACAACGAAATCGGTACCGTCAACGACATCGCCGCCATCGGCGAGCTGCTTCGTTCGAAGGGCATCCTGTTCCACGTCGACGCCGCTCAGTCCACCGGCAAGGTCGAAATCGACCTGCAGAAGCTGAAAGTCGACATGATGTCGTTCTCCGCTCACAAGACCTACGGCCCTAAAGGCATCGGCGCGCTGTACGTCAGCCGCAAGCCGCGTGTGCGCATCGAAGCGACCATGCACGGCGGCGGTCACGAGCGCGGCATGCGTTCCGGCACCCTGGCGACTCACCAGATCGTCGGCATGGGCGAAGCGTTCCGTGTGGCCAAGGAAGACATGGCTGCCGAAAACGTCCGCATCAAGGCGTTGAGCGACCGCTTCTACAAGCAGGTCGAGCATCTGGAAGAGCTGTACGTCAACGGCAGCCTGACTGCCCGCGTTCCGCACAACCTGAACCTGAGCTTCAACTACGTCGAAGGCGAGTCGCTGATCATGGCGCTCAAGGATCTGGCGGTATCGTCCGGTTCGGCTTGCACCTCGGCGTCGCTCGAGCCTTCGTACGTATTGCGCGCCCTGGGCCGCAACGACGAACTGGCGCACAGTTCGATCCGCTTCACCTTCGGCCGCTTCACCACCGAAGAAGAAATCGATTACGCCGCGCAGAAAGTCTGCGAGGCCGTTACCAAGCTGCGTGCTCTTTCGCCGCTGTGGGACATGTACAAAGACGGCGTCGATATCTCGAAGATCGAGTGGGCGGCACACTAAATATAGAAGCCGCCGGATACAGATCCTGTAGCGACGCGGCGGTTTACGCAGCGCAGTTGCAGGGTCTCAAGAGCGGCCCTGATGAGTGAGGATTGAGAATCATGGCTTACAGCGAAAAGGTCATCGACCACTACGAAAACCCGCGTAACGTCGGCAAGATGAATGCCGAAGACCCGGACGTCGGCACTGGCATGGTCGGCGCCCCGGCGTGCGGCGACGTGATGCGTCTGCAAATCAAGGTTAACGATCAGGGTGTTATCGAAGACGCCAAGTTCAAGACCTACGGCTGCGGTTCGGCTATCGCCTCCAGCTCCCTCGCCACCGAGTGGATGAAGGGCAAGACTCTGGACGAAGCTGAAACCATCAAGAACACCCAACTGGCCGAAGAACTGGCCCTGCCGCCAGTGAAAATCCACTGCTCGGTGCTCGCTGAAGACGCCATCAAGGCGGCCGTTCGCGATTATAAGCAGAAGAAAGGCTTGATCTGACTTTCAAGATTTGGCGACGAGTAAGGAGTCAACGATGGCTATCAGCATGACAGAAGCGGCTGCTCGACACGTGCGGCGCTCCCTCGACGGGCGCGGCAAGGGTGAAGGGATTCGTCTGGGTGTTCGCACCACGGGCTGTTCCGGCCTTGCCTACGTGCTGGAGTTTGTCGACGAGGTGGTTGCAGAAGATCAGGTGTTCGAAAGTCACGGCGAAAAAGTGATTATCGACCCGAAAAGCCTGGCTTACCTCGACGGCACCGAGCTCGATTTCGTCAAGGAAGGGTTGAACGAAGGCTTCAAGTTCAACAACCCCAACGTGCGCGGTGAATGTGGCTGCGGCGAAAGCTTCAACATCTGAGGCTTGTCGTGGGAATTCCTTGTCATTTCGCTTTATTCGAGCTGCAGCCCGGCTTTCGTCTGGATCTCGAGCAGTTGGCCACGCGCTATCGTGAGTTGGCGCGCGGCGTTCATCCTGATCGCTTCGCCGACGCTTCCGAGCGCGAGCAGCGGTCTGCGCTCGAGCAGTCTGCGCGACTCAACGATGCTTATCAGACGCTCAAGAGCCCGGCCCAGCGTGCGCGCTACCTGCTGACGATCAGCGGGCATGAAGTGCCGATGGAAGTCACGGTCCATGATCCCGAGTTTCTTCTGCAGCAGATGCAATGGCGCGAAGAGCTCGAAGATTTGCAGGACAGTGCCGATCTGGACGGTGTCGCGGCTTTCAAGCGCCGCCTGAAAACCGCCCAGGATGAGCTGAACGAAAGCTTCGCAGCCTGTTGGGATGATGCAGCGCAGCGCGAGCAGGCTGAACGCCTGATGCGGCGCATGCAGTTCCTCGACAAGCTCACCTACGAAGTGCGCCAGTTAGAAGAGCGCCTCGACGATTAACCCAGTGCCGCTCCGGTCGCACGCCTGATATACAGATAAGTCCTGATCACGATGGCCCTACTGCAGATCGCCGAACCCGGCCAAAGTCCTCAACCGCACCAGCGTCGTCTGGCTGTGGGGATCGACTTGGGCACTACCAATTCGCTGGTCGCTGCGTTGCGCAGTGGTCTTTCCGAGCCTCTGGCCGACGCCGATGGGCGGGTCATCCTGCCTTCCGCCGTGCGCTATCACGCCGATCGCGTCGAAGTCGGCGAGTCGGCCAAGCTGGCCGCGTCCTCCGATCCCTTGAATACCGTGCTGTCGGTCAAGCGCCTGATGGGGCGTGGTCTGTCCGACGTCAAGCAATTGGGTGATCAGCTGCCGTACCGCTTTGTCGGCGGCGAATCGCACATGCCGTTCATCGACACCGTGCAGGGCCCGAAAAGCCCGGTCGAAGTTTCCGCCGATATCCTGAAAGTATTGCGCCAGCGTGCTGAAGCTACCCTTGGCGGTGAGCTGGTTGGCGCGGTGATCACCGTTCCGGCGTATTTCGACGATGCTCAGCGTCAGGCTACCAAGGACGCGGCGAAACTCGCTGGTCTGAACGTGTTGCGCCTGCTCAACGAGCCGACCGCAGCTGCGGTGGCTTATGGTCTGGATCAGCATGCCGAGGGTCTGGTCGCCATTTACGACCTGGGCGGTGGCACGTTCGATATTTCGATTCTGCGTCTGACCGGCGGCGTCTTCGAAGTCCTGGCTACTGGTGGCGATAGCGCGCTGGGCGGCGATGACTTCGATCACGCGATTGCCGGCTGGATCATCGAGAGCGCCGGTTTGTCCGCTGATCTCGATCCGGGCGCGCAACGCAGCTTGCTGCAAACCGCTTGCGCGGCCAAAGAAGCCCTGACGGATGCCGACACTGTTGAGGTTGCCTACGGCGACTGGAAAGCACAGTTGACCCGCGAAGCCTTCGATGCGCTGATCGAGCCAATGGTCGCTCGCAGCCTGAAAGCTTGCCGTCGCGCCGTTCGCGATTCCGGCGTTGAGCTGGAGGACGTGCATGCTGTGGTCATGGTCGGTGGTTCGACCCGTGTTCCGCGTGTGCGCGAAGCTGTCGCCGAAGCCTTCGGCCGTCAGCCGCTGACCGAAATCGACCCGGATCAAGTGGTGGCCATCGGGGCTGCGATCCAGGCGGATACACTGGCAGGTAACAAGCGCGATGGCGGCGAATTGCTGCTGCTCGACGTGATTCCGCTGTCCTTGGGGCTGGAAACCATGGGCGGTCTGATGGAGAAGGTGATTCCGCGCAACACCACCATCCCGGTTGCCCGAGCTCAAGACTTCACCACTTATAAAGACGGCCAGTCGGCCATGGCGATCCACGTATTGCAGGGCGAGCGCGAGCTGATCAGCGACTGCCGTTCCCTGGCTCGCTTCGAATTGCGCGGCATTCCGGCGATGGTGGCGGGTGCGGCGAAGATTCGTGTGACCTTCCAGGTCGATGCCGACGGTCTGCTCAGCGTTTCCGCCCGCGAATTGGGTTCAGGCGTTGAAGCCAGCATTCAGGTCAAGCCGTCTTATGGTTTGACCGACGGCGAAATCGCCAAGATGCTCAAGGATTCGTTCCAGCACGCCAATGACGACAAGGTCGCCCGCGTTCTGCGCGAGCAGCAAGTTGATGCCCAGCGCCTGATCGAAGCGGTGCAGGGGGCTCTGGAGGCAGATGGCGAGCGTTTGCTTGATGCCGAAGAGCGCATGGTCATCGATCTGCAGGTGCAGGAACTGGCCGAACTGATGAAAGGTACTGATGGTTACGCCATCGAGCAGCAGACCAAGCGTCTGTCGCAAGTGACCGATGCTTTTGCTGCCCGTCGTATGGATCAGACGGTGAAAGCCGCTCTGTCCGGGCGCAACCTGAATGAAATCGAGGATATCTGATGCCGCAGGTCATTTTTCTGCCACACGAGAAGTTCTGCCCTGAAGGCATGGTTGTCGAGGCTGAGCCCGGCACTTCGATTCTTGATCTGGCTCATGAGCACCATATCGAGATGGAAAGCGCCTGCGGCGGCGTCTGCGCTTGCACCACTTGTCACTGCATCATTCGCGAGGGTTTCGACTCGCTGGAAGAAGCTGACGAGTTGGAGGAAGATTTCCTTGATCGTGCATGGGGTCTGGAGGCGCAGTCGCGTCTGGCCTGTCAGGCTATCGTAGGTGAAGAAGACATCACTGTCGAAATCCCGAAATATTCGCTTAACCATGCGGCCGAAGCGCCGCACTGACTGGTAAGACTGTCATGAGCTACGGTTGGAATGATGTTCAACGTATTGCAGAAGAGCTGGCCGAAGCCAAGCCGGATGTCGATCCGCTCTCTGTCAATTTCGTCGACCTGCAGCGATGGATCATGGAACTGCCTGATTTCGACAATACCTCTGGCCGTGTCGGCGAGAAGGTGTTGGAAGCGGTCCAGGCTCTCTGGATCGAAGAAGTAGACTGATCGTCCTTGCAGGTTAGGCAATACCCAAGAACCCGCGTATAATTCGCGGGTTTAATTTTTCGCAAATTACTGTTTCTGGAGTTACACCATGGCTGTTCAACGTACTTTCTCCATCATCAAGCCTGACGCTGTTGCAAAAAACGTCATCGGCGAGATCACCACTCGTTTCGAAAAAGCAGGCCTGCGCGTTGTAGCTTCGAAACTGAAGCAACTGTCCAAAGCCGAAGCTGAAGGCTTCTACGCTGAGCACAGCGCTCGTGGTTTCTTCGGCGACCTGGTTGCCTTCATGATCTCCGGTCCTGTTGTTGTTCAGGTTCTGGAAGGCGAAAACGCTATCGCTCTGAACCGTGAGCTGATGGGCGCTACCAACCCTAAAGAAGCTGCTGCCGGCACCATCCGTGCTGACTTCGCTGATTCCATCGACGCCAACGCTGTACACGGTTCGGACTCCGAAGCCGCTGCTGCTCGTGAAATCTCGTACTTCTTCGCAGCTACTGAAGTAACCACTCGCTAAGCATTGGCTTAAAGAGTGAAGGTGAATCCATGACTACATCGACTGTTAAAACCAACCTGCTGGGTCTGACCCAGCCGGAAATGGAAAAATTCTTCGACTCAATCGGGGAGAAGCGTTTCCGTGCCGGTCAGGTAATGAAATGGATTCACCACTTTGGCGTGGATGATTTCGACGCCATGACGAACGTCAGCAAGGCCTTGCGCGACAAGCTCAAGGCTATTGCTGAGGTCCGTGGTCCCGAAGTGGTCAGCGAGGACATCTCCAGCGACGGTACCCGTAAGTGGGTGGTGCGCGTGGCGTCCGGCAGCTGTGTCGAGACCGTTTACATTCCCCAGGGCAAGCGCGGCACTCTGTGCGTTTCGTCCCAGGCAGGCTGTGCCCTGGACTGCAGTTTCTGCTCCACCGGCAAGCAAGGCTTCAACAGCAACCTCACCGCCGCCGAAGTCATCGGTCAGGTGTGGATTGCCAACAAATCCTTCGGCAGTGTTCCGGCTACCATCGACCGCGCCATCACCAACGTGGTGATGATGGGCATGGGCGAACCGCTGCTGAACTTCGACAACGTCGTGGCCGCCATGCATCTGATGATGGATGATCTGGGCTACGGGATCTCCAAGCGCCGCGTGACCCTGTCCACGTCGGGTGTGGTGCCGATGATCGATGAGCTGGCCAAGCACATCGACGTATCCCTGGCGTTGTCCTTGCACGCACCGAATGACGCATTGCGTAACCAATTGGTGCCGATCAACAAGAAATATCCGCTTAAGATGCTGCTCGAGTCGTGCCAGCGCTACATGTCCGAACTGGGCGAGAAGCGCGTGCTGACCATCGAGTACACCTTGCTCAAGGACGTCAACGACAAGCTTGAGCACGCTGTGGAAATGATCGAGCTGCTCAAGGATATTCCCTGCAAGATCAACCTGATTCCGTTCAACCCGTTCCCGCACTCCGGGTACGAGCGGCCGAGCAACAACGCCATCCGCCGGTTCCAGGATCAGCTTCACCAGGCAGGCTATAACGTGACCGTGCGCACCACCCGTGGTGAAGACATCGACGCGGCTTGCGGTCAATTGGTAGGGCAGGTGCTGGATCGCACCCGTCGCAGCGAACGTTACATCGCCGTGCGCGAATTGAGCGCCGACAGCGATCTGGCACAGAACGCCGCGAACACTAACTAAGAGAGGATCTCTATGTCCCTGCGCTTTGCGCTGCTGTTGCTGTTGGCCAGCCTGTGTGCTGGCTGTGTCCTGTCGGGCGATTACAACCCGATGAAGACCAGCAAGGGTCGCGATGAAGCGCGGGCTGCCTACGTGCAGTTGGGGCTGGGATACTTGCAGCAGGGCATGACCGAGCGGGCCAAGGTGCCGTTGAAGAAGGCCCTCGAGCTGGACAGTTCGGATCCCGACGCCAACGCAGCCCTTGGGCTGGTGTTCCAGTCCGAGATGGAACCTGCACTGGCGGATGAGCACTTTCGCAAGGCGCTGTCCTCCCGTCCCGCCGATGCCCGCATCCTCAATAATTACGGCAGTTTTCTCTACGAAGAACAGCGTTACAAGGAAGCCTACGAGCGTTTTGAACAGGCCGCCGCCGATACCCTGTATCCTGAGCGTTCGCGTGTGTTCGAGAACCTCGGCATGACGGCATCCAAGCTTGGTCAGCGTGATCTGGCCCAGCAGCAACTGGAAAAAGCATTGCGTTTGAACCGTCAGCAACCACGGGCATTGCTGGAAATGGCTGAGTTGTCATTCGAAGACAGGCATTATGTGCCCGCGCGTGACTATTACGACCGTTTCAGCCAGCTGTCCGAGCAAAATGCACGTAGTCTGTTGCTCGCGGTTCGGTTGGCAAAAGTGTTTGAAGATCGCGACAAGGCCGCCAGTGCGGGCCTGCAATTAAAACGACTCTATCCCGGTACGCCGGAATATCAGCAATACCTGTCGGAGCAATGATGAAAGCGGCGCATCCCGAAGTTGTAGCAGCGACTCGCGTTAACCCCGGTGAGACCTTGCGCCAGGCCCGCGAAAGCAATGGCTGGTCGCTGGCCGAAGTGGCCCTCAAGCTCAACCTCACCGTGACTTCCCTGACCAACCTCGAAGCCGGTGCGTTCGACAAACTGCCGGGGCATACCTTCGCTCGCGGTTACATTCGCGCCTATGCCAAATTGCTCGGCATGGATCAGGCGGTCCTGGTCCAGCAGTTCGACCAGTCCACCGGCACCGACTCCCAGGGCAGCAACGTCCACGCCCTGGGCCGGATTGAAGAGCCGGTCCGGGTTTCCCACACCATTTTGCGGATCGTCAGCCTGTTGTTGCTGATTGCGGTCATCGGCGGCGGTTTCGTCTGGTGGCAGGATCAGACCTCGCTGCGGACCAAGGACTTGACCACGCTGGCGCCCGAGCACGTCGAAGTTGAAGGCGCTGACGGCACCACTCAGATTCACCCGCTTGACGAGCCGGAAGACCAGGCCGTTGCGGAAGGCGAGACCGAGGGCGCAACCGCCCTGGCGCTGCCACAGGCTGAAACCGCTGCCGAGTCGACCGGTGCCGAGGCTGCCGCTCCGACAACTGCTCCAGTGACGCCTGCTCCAGCCGTAACCGCTGCTGTTCCGGCTCACACGCCGGCTCCGGTGGTGACTGCTCCTGTCGCGCCTGCACCGAACGCTCCGGCTACGCCAGCGCCTGTCGTCACGGCTCCGGTTGCTCCGATCGTCTCTGCTGCAGCGCCTGCGCCAGTTGTCCCGGCAGCACCGGTTGCCGGCCAGGGCCAGGTTCAATTGCAGTTCACTGCCGATTGCTGGGCTCAGGTCACTGACGGCAGTGGCAAAGTGTTGTTCAGCGGTCTCAAGCACAAGGGCGACAGCGTTTCCGTGGCCGGCAAGCCACCGCTGGCTGTTCGTCTGGGCGTTGCCCGTGCCGCGCAAGTCAGCTACAACGGCCAGCCGGTCGATATCGCTCCGTTCACCAGTGGCGAGACTGCTCGCCTGAAGTTGGGTCAATAAGTCATGCACGGCGAATCTCCAATCAAACGTCGCGAATCACGCAAGATCTGGGTCGGTAACGTGCCTGTCGGCGGCGATGCGCCTATCGCTGTGCAGAGCATGACCAACAGCGATACCAACGACGTCGCTGCCACAGTCGCCCAGATCAATCGCCTTGAAGCTGCCGGTGTCGACATCGTGCGGGTTTCGGTGCCGGACATGGACGCCGCCGAGGCATTCGGCAAGATCAAGCAACTGGTCAAGGTGCCGTTGGTTGCCGACATCCATTTCGACTACAAGATCGCTTTGCGTGTGGCCGAACTGGGTGTGGACTGCCTGCGCATCAACCCGGGCAACATCGGTAGCCCGGATCGCGTACGCGCCGTGGTCGATGCCGCCCGTGATCGCGGGATTCCGATCCGCATCGGCGTCAACGCCGGTTCGCTGGAAAAAGACCTGCAAAAGAAATACGGCGAGCCGACTCCGGCTGCGCTGGTCGAGTCGGCATTGCGTCATGTCGAGCACCTTGAGCGCCTGAATTTCCAGGACTACAAAGTCAGCGTGAAGGCATCTGATGTGTTCATGGCCGTCGAAGCCTATCGCCTGCTGGCCAAGGAAATCGTTCAGCCGCTGCATCTGGGCATCACCGAAGCTGGTGGATTGCGCTCCGGTACAGTGAAATCCGCCGTGGGCCTAGGTATGCTGCTCGCCGAGGGGATTGGCGATACTATCCGCATCTCGCTGGCGGCCGACCCGGTCGAGGAAGTGAAGGTCGGTTACGACATTCTCAAGTCTTTGCATCTGCGTTCCCGTGGCATCAACTTCATCGCCTGCCCGAGCTGCTCGCGGCAGAACTTCGATGTGGTCAAGACCATGAACGAGCTGGAGGGGCGCCTCGAAGACCTGCTGGTGCCGCTGGATGTCGCGGTGATCGGTTGCGTGGTCAATGGCCCGGGTGAAGCCAAGGAAGCCCATATCGGTTTGACCGGCGGCTCGCCAAACCTGATTTACATCGACGGCAAGCCGTCGCATAAGCTGACGAATGACAATCTGGTGGACGAGCTGGAAAAGCTGATCCGCGAGAAAGCGGCCGAGAAGGTCGAAGCCGACGCAGCGGTTATCGCGCGCGGCTGATCGAACGAATTAAGGAATTTCTGTGAGCAAGTCTCTGCAAGCCATTCGTGGCATGAACGACATCCTGCCGGAACAGACGCCGGTATGGCGCTACTTCGAAGGCACTGTTTCGCGTTTGCTGGATAACTACGGTTACAAGCAGATCCGTATGCCGATCGTTGAGTTCACCGAGCTGTTCAAGCGCTCCATCGGTGAAGTGACCGACATCGTCGAAAAAGAGATGTACACCTTCGACGACCGCAACGGCGACTCCCTGACCCTGCGTCCGGAAGGCACGGCAGCGTGCGTGCGTGCCGTGCTCGAGCACGGCATCACCGGCGGTGGCCAGGTGCAGAAACTCTGGTACATCGGCCCGATGTTCCGTCACGAGCGTCCGCAGAAAGGCCGTTATCGCCAGTTCCACCAGATCGGTCTGGAAGTGTTCAACCTCGACGGTCCGGACATCGACGCCGAACTGATCGTGCTGACCTGGCGCCTGTGGGGCGAGCTGGGTATCCGCGATGCGGTCAAGCTTGAGCTCAACAGTCTCGGCACCAGCGAGTCCCGCGGCCGTTATCGTGAAGCGCTGGTCGAGTACCTCTCGGCGCACCACGACAAACTGGACGAAGACAGCCAGCGTCGCCTGAAGACCAACCCGCTGCGCGTGCTCGACACCAAAAATGCCGACACCCAGGCCGTGCTGGTCGATGCGCCGAAAATGGCCGATTACCTGGATGACGAATCCCGTGCCCACTTTGAAGGCCTGAAGGCCCGTCTGGATGCCGTTGGCATTCCTTACGTGCTCAACCCGAAACTGGTACGCGGCCTCGACTACTACAGCAAAACCGTATTCGAATGGGTCACCGACAAGCTCGGCGCCCAGGGTACCGTGTGCGCGGGCGGCCGTTATGACGGTCTGGTCGAGCAGATGGGCGGCAAGCCGACCCCAGGCGTCGGTTTCGCCATGGGTATCGAGCGTCTGGTGTTGCTGCTGGAAACCCTGGAGCAGATTCCGGAAGAAATCTCCCGTCAGGTCGACGTCTACCTCTGCGCCTTCGGTGAAGAAGCGGAGCTGGCCGGTCTGGCCCTGGCCGAGCGTGTACGCGACCAACTGCCCAACCTGCGCCTGCAAGTCAATGCCGGCGCCGGCAGCTTCAAGAGCCAGTTCAAGAAAGCCGACAAGAGCGGTGCGCTGTACGCACTGATCCTCGGTGACGACGAAATGGCCCAGCAAGTGGTAGGTTTCAAACCCCTGCGTGGCCAGGGCGAACAACAAAGCATTGCCTGGGATGCGCTCGCTGCACACCTGGCCACCTGCGTCGTGCAGGGTTGAAGCTGTCTAAACAGCCGATTTAGCGATTAAGGAGTATTGGGGTGTCGAGTACCGAAGACGAACAGTTGGCGGATTTGAAGGACTGGTGGACACGCAACGGCAAACCTCTGGTCACTGGCGGCCTGTTGGCGCTGGTCATCGTGTTCGGCTGGCAGGCTTTTCACAAGTATCAGAGCAACCAGTCGCAAGGCGCCTCGGTGCTCTATCAGCAATTGCTGGAAACCACGCTGACCCCGGACGGCAAGCCTGACGCCGCACGCGTTGCGGATCTGGCCGGCAAGCTCAACAGCGAATTCGGCGGGACTGCCTACGCGCAGTACGGCAGCCTGTTCGTGGCCAAGGTAGCGGTCGACAGCGGCAAGCTGGACGACGCGGCGACCGAACTGAAAGCCATCGTTGCCAAGCCGGCCAACGCAGCACTGGGCGAAATCGCCCGTCAGCGTCTGGCGCAGGTGCTGGGTGCACAGAACAAGGCTGATGAGGCTTTGAAACTGCTTGAAGGCGATGCCGACAAGTCGTTCCTGGCCACTCGCGAAGAACTCAAGGGCGACCTGCTGGTACAGCTGGGCCGCACTGATGAAGCGAACACGGCGTATCAAAAAGCCAAGGCGGCACTGTCGGATGAAGCGGCGGTCGGTGGCCTTCAAATCAAGCTGGACGACCTGGCCAAAGGGGATGCGTGACGTGATCCGTTGGAAGCATGCAGCATTGCTGGCTCTGGCCCTTCTGGCCGCGGGTTGCAGCAGCAACAGCAAAAAAGAACTGCCACCGGCCGAACTGACCGATTTCAAGGAAGAAGTGGTTCTGCACAAGCAGTGGAGCCGCTCGATCGGTGACGGTCAGGGCGAAACCTACAACATGCTGGTGCCGGCGATCGATGGTGACACCATCTATGCGGCCGACGTCACTGGCATCGTCATGGCCATGGATCGCAGCAACGGCGACGTGAAGTGGAAAAAGGAACTTGACCTGCCTGTCTCCGGCGCCGTTGGCGTAGGTTACGGCCTGGTTCTGGTCGGCACCCTGCGAGGCGAAGTCATTGCACTCGACACCATCAACGGTGAAGAGAAATGGCGCGCTCGCGTGACCAGTGAAGTGCTGGCGCCACCTGCCAACAACGGTGACATCGTGGTCGTGCAGACCCAGGACGATCGCCTGATCGGTCTGGATGCCTCCACCGGTCAACAGCGTTGGGTGTATGACAGCACGCCAGCCGTGTTGACTCTGCGCGGCACCAGCGCACCGCTCGTGACCAACCGCCTCGCGGTGGCTGGCCTGTCGACCGGTAAAGTGATCGCTCTGGACATTTCCAACGGCGTGCCGGTCTGGGAACAACGGATCGCGATTCCGCAAGGTCGTTCGGAACTGGAGCGTGTTGTCGACATCGACGGCGGTCTGCTGCTGTCCGGCGGTACGCTGTACGTTGCCAGCTATCAGGGTCGCGTTGCGGCACTGGACCTGGAAAGCGGTCGTCAACTGTGGCAGCGCGATGCTTCGAGCTACGCCGGTATCGCCCAGGGTTTCGGCAACGTCTACGTGAGCCTGTCTTCGGGCACCGTTGAAGGCGTCGACGAGCGTTCGACCACTGCACTGTGGACCAACGATTCGCTGGCCCGTCGTCAACTGTCGGCACCGGAAGTGTTCTCCAGCTACGTTGCAGTCGGTGACCTGGAAGGTTACCTGCATCTGCTGAGTCAGGTGGACGGTCGTTTCGTCGGCCGCGAGCGCATCGACAGCGACGGCCTGCGTGCCCGTCCGCTGGTGGTGGGTGACACGATTTATGTGTATGGCAACAGCGGCAAACTGGAAGCCCTGACCATCAAGTAATGGTTTGACTATGCTTGGGGTTAATTCCCCAGGCGGCCTTGCTTCTGCAGGGTTTGCAGCACCCACGGGTGTTGCCCCGAGCACCAGCCGCTGCCTCGCAGCGGCTTTTGTATTTTCTGAAATAACGAAGTGGAGAGCCGCATGGTTCCCGTAATCGCCCTGGTGGGCCGACCGAACGTCGGCAAGTCCACCTTGTTCAACCGCCTGACCAGGACTCGCGACGCCATCGTCGGCGACTTGTCCGGTCTGACCCGTGATCGCCAGTACGGTGAGGCCAAGTGGCAAGGGCGTTCCTACATTCTGATCGACACCGGCGGTATCTCCGGTGACGAGCATGGTATGGACGAAAAAATGGCCGAGCAGTCGCTGCTGGCCATTGAAGAAGCGGATGTTGTTCTGTTCCTGGTAGATGCCAAGGCCGGTTTCACCGCCGCCGACCAGATGATCGCCGAACACTTGCGCAAACGTAACAAGCGCTCCCACGTAGTGGCCAACAAGGTCGACAATATCGATCCGGAAATGGCCCGCGCCGAATTTGCCCCGCTGGGCATGGGCCACGCGATCCCGATCGCCGGCGCCCACGGTCGTGGCATCACTCAACTGCTGGAAACTGCCCTCAGCGATTTCCCGCGCGATGACGATGAGCCTGCCGAAGGCGAAGAGGAAGAGATCGTTGCCGAAGGCGAGGAAGCCAAGCGCATTCCTGGCCCGAGCGAAAAAGACGGGATCAAGATCGCCATCATCGGCCGCCCGAACGTCGGCAAGTCGACGCTGGTCAACCGCATGCTCGGTGAAGACCGGGTTATCGTCTATGACCAACCCGGCACCACCCGCGACAGTATCTACATCCCGTTCGAGCGTAACGACGAGAAGTACACCCTGATCGACACCGCCGGTGTGCGCAAGCGCGGCAAGATCCACGAAGAAGTCGAAAAGTTCTCCGTGGTCAAAACCCTGCAGGCGATCAAAGACGCCAACGTGGTGATCTTCGTGATGGACGCCCGCGAAGGCGTGGTCGATCACGACCTCAACCTGCTGGGCTTTGCCCTTGAAGCAGGTCGTGCGCTGGTGATCGCGATCAACAAGTGGGACGGCATGACGCCAAGCGAGCGCGACTTCGTGAAGATCGAGCTGCAGCGTCGCCTGTTCTTCGTCGAGTTCGCCGACATCCACTTCATCTCGGCACTGCACGGTACCGGCGTGGGTAACCTCTACGCTTCGGTGCAGAACTCGTTCAAGTCCGCGGTTACCCGCTGGCCGACCAGCCGCCTGACCCAGATCCTCGAAGATGCGGTCAGCGAGCACCAGCCGCCGATGGTCAACAGCCGCCGGATCAAGCTGCGTTACGCTCACCTGGGTGGTGCGAACCCGCCGATCATCGTGATCCACGGTAACCAGATCGAGAAAGTGCCGAAGTCTTACGTGCGCTATCTGGAAAACACTTACCGCCGTGTGCTCAAACTGGTCGGTACGCCGATCCGTATCGAGTTCAAGGGTGGCGAGAACCCGTACGAAGGCAACAAGAACACGCTGACCGACCGCCAGGTCAACAAGAAGCGTCGTTTGATGTCGCACAACAAGAAGGCCAGCAAGAAGCGCCGCGACAAGAAGTAGGTCGCTGCCCGTTGATCGTTTCCATGCACAGCACAGGAACGATCATCGAGAGAGAAGGGGCGCCGTTTGGCGCCCTTTTTTTATGGGCGCCGGATGGGCTATCCTCGGGCTCTCCCGCGCCGTCGTCAGTGCCGGGGCAGAGCAGGGAACCCCGATGATTACCAGCAAGCTGCCGAATGTCGGCATCACTATTTTCACGCAGATGTCTCAGCTCGCGGCGCAGACCGGAGCCATCAACTTGTCCCAGGGTTTTCCCGATTTCGACGGCCCGCAGTCGTTGCGCGATGCGGTCGGTCGGCACATCGCAAGCGGCCATAACCAGTACTCGCCAATGACCGGCCTGCCGGCGTTGCGTCAGCAGATCGCGGCCAAAATCGCTCGCAGCTATGGCGCCAACGTGGATGCCGACACTGAAGTGACCGTGACCCCCGGCGCGACCCAGGCGATCTTCTGTGCGATCCAGGCGGTTATCCACAGCGGCGATGAAGTCATCGTGTTCGACCCGGCCTACGATAGCTACGAGCCGTCGGTGGAACTGGCCGGTGGGCGTTGCGTGCATGTGCAGTTGGGCCTGAATGATTTTTCCATCGACTTCGACAAGCTCAGTGCAGCTTTGAGCCCGCGCACGCGGATGATCATCCTCAACACCCCGCATAACCCGAGCGGTGCGCTGATCAGTCGCGCCGAGCTCGACCAGTTGGCGGCTTTGATCCGTGATCGCGACATCTACGTGATCAGCGATGAAGTCTATGAACACCTGGTGTTCGACGGTGTGCCGCACGTCAGCGTGCTGGCCCATGAAGAGCTGTATCAGCGTGCGTTCGTGGTCAGCTCGTTCGGCAAGACCTATCACGTCACCGGCTGGAAAACCGGCTACGTCGTGGCGCCTCCGGCCATGACGGCCGAACTGCGTAAAGTGCACCAATATGTGAGCTTCTGTGGTGTGACACCGCTGCAGTATGCCTTGGCCGATTACATGGCCGAGCATCCGGAACACGTTGAAGAGCTGCCGGGCTTCTATCAGGCCAAGCGTGATCTGTTCTGCGATTTGCTGGAGCCTTCGCGATTCAGTTTCACCCGAGTCGCCGGCACTTATTTCCAACTGGTCGACTACTCGCAGATCCGTCCCGACCTGAACGATGTCGAGATGGCGATGTGGATGACCCGCGAGCATGGCGTGGCCAGTATCCCGGTGTCGGTGTTCTACCAGAATCCACCCGAAGGCCAGCGCCTGGTGCGCCTGTGCTTCGCCAAACGCGAGGAGACGCTGCGGGAAGCGGCGGCAAAACTATGCGTGATCTGAGTGCATTACCCGATCTCAATCTGGCGCTGATCCAGACCAGTCTGGCCTGGCATGATCGTCAGGCCAACCTTGAGCATTTCGACGCTTTGCTGGAGCAGGCGCGGGGTGCGGATCTGATTATCCTGCCGGAAATGTTCACCACCGGATTCTCCATGGAGTCCGAAACCCTGGCCGAAGCCGAAAACGGCCCGACCAGCAAATGGCTTCGGGCCCAGGCGGCGAAACTGGATGCCGTGGTCACTGGCAGCGTGATCATCCAGGCTGCCGACGGCAGCCATCGCAACCGCTTGCTGTGGGCTCGACCGGACGGCGAAGTACTGCATTACGACAAACGCCATCTGTTCCGCATGGCCGGCGAGCACAATCACTACACCCCCGGCGAACGCCAGGTGCAGTTCGAACTCAAGGGCTGGCGAGTGCGTCCGCTGATCTGTTACGACTTGCGCTTTCCGGTGTGGAGTCGCGATGCGCAAGACACCGATCTGCTGCTGTACACCGCCAACTGGCCGGGTGCACGGCGTCAGCACTGGAACCGGCTGTTGCCGGCCCGGGCCATTGAAAACCTTTGTTATGTAGCGGCAGTCAATCGAGTCGGTACCGACGGCAAGGGCTTTGCCTACACCGGCGACAGTCAGGTGCTGGATTTCCAGGGCGAAACCTTGCTGGCGGCGGGGGAGGCGGACGGTGTGTTCAAGGTGGTGCTGGAAGCGGCTTCGCTGGCGGCTTACCGCGAGCGGTTCCCGGCGAATCTGGATGCGGACACGTTCGAGTTCACCTGAGTTTTATGTTGTCAGTGCGGACCCCATCGCGGGCAAGCCCGCTCCCGCAGTGACCGGTGTGTACTCAATGTCATTTACACCCAAAAAACCTGTGGGAGCGGGCTTGCCCGCGAAAGGGCCATATCGAACACCCTCAAAACCAGCAGGCATAAAAAAGGCCCCGGAGTTCGCACTCCGGGGCCTTTTGCTTTGCAGCGGTCAGTTACGCCGCTTTCGCTTCCGGCTGGCTCAGCGAGCGGTTCAGCGCGCTGAACAGTGCCTTGAAGCTGGCCGTGGTGATGTTTTCATCGATGCCCACGCCGTGCACCGCACGCTCGCCGTTCACACGCAGTTCGATGTACGCCGCGGCCTTGGCATTGGTGCCCGCACCGATGGCATGTTCGTTGTAGTCCATGATCTCCACCGGAATCGGCAGACCGGCCACCAGGGCTTCCAGCGCACCGTTGCCCTTGCCGCGCCAGTGCAGGTTGGTTTCGCCCTGGCCCTTGCTCGCCACTTCCACTTCGACGGCGCTGTTGCCGTTTTCTTCCTGCAGGCGATGGCTGACCAGCGCATACGGGGTGTTGGCTTGCAGGTACTCGCTGATCAACAGCGAATGGATCTGCTTGGCGGTCATCTCCAGGCCCAGGCGGTCGGTTTCACGCTGCACGACCTGGCTGAATTCGATCTGCATGCGACGTGGCAGGCTGATGCCGTATTCCTGTTCCAGCAGGTACGCGATACCGCCCTTGCCCGACTGGCTGTTGACGCGGATCACCGCCTCGTAGCTGCGACCGATGTCGGCCGGGTCGATCGGCAGGTACGGTACTTCCCACAGTGCGTCGGATTTCTGCTGGGCGAAGCCCTTGCGGATCGCGTCCTGGTGGGAGCCGGAGAAGGCGGTGTGCACCAGGTCGCCGACGTACGGGTGGCGCGGGTGAACCTGGATCTGGTTGCACTCTTCGACGACCTTGCGCACGCCGTCGATGTCGGAGAAGTCCAGTTGCGGGTCGAGGCCCTGGGTGTACATGTTCAGCGCCACGGTGACGAGGTCGACGTTGCCGGTACGCTCGCCGTTGCCGAACAGGCAGCCTTCTACGCGGTCGGCGCCGGCCATCAGGCCGAGTTCGGTGGCGGCCACACCAGTGCCACGGTCGTTGTGGGTGTGCAGGCTGATGATCACGCTGTCACGACGGTTGATGTTGCGGTGGAACCACTCGATCTGGTCGGCGTAGACGTTCGGGGTCGCGCACTCAACGGTGGCCGGCAGGTTGAGGATGATCTTGTGCTCAGGCGTCGGGTTCCAGACCTCGATCACGGCGTCACAGACTTCCTTGGCGAACTCAAGCTCGGTGGCGCTGAAGGTTTCCGGCGAGTACTCGAAGGTCCACTCGGTGTCCGGCTGCATCGCTGCGTATTTGACGAACAGCTTGGCGGCGTTCACGGCGATGGCCTTGATCCCGTCCTTGTCCTGGTTGAATACGATGCGACGGAAAGAAGGGGAGGTGGCGTTGTACAGGTGAACAATCGCCTTCTTCGCCCCGCGCAGGGATTCGAAGGTGCGTTCGATCAAATCTTCACGGCCCTGGGTCAGCACCTGGATGGTGGTGTCGTCCGGGATGTGGCCTTCTTCGATCAGGGTACGCACGAAGTCGAAGTCGGTTTGCGATGCGGCCGGGAACGACGCTTCGATTTCCTTCACGCCCACTTGCACCAGGGTTTTCCAGAAGCGCAGCTTTTTCACCGCGTCCATCGGCTCGATCAGCGACTGGTTGCCGTCACGCAGGTCGGAGCTGCACCAGATCGGCGCGGCATCGATGGTTTTCGACGGCCAGGTACGATCCGGCAGATTGATCACTGGAAACGCGCGGTATTTCGAAGACGGGTCTTTGAGCATGCTCATCGGGAAATTCCTTATTGTCTGGGCCGAAAAGAGGCGGCCTGCCGGTGGAACGAATGTTCGGGGAGAAGCTTGGGACGAGGCGCAGCGATTCAGCCCGGCAGTCGTGCGCTGACGAGGCACAGGCTGCGGTGCTGGCGAAGCTGAATAAGGGTGTGAGAGGTTTTCATGCCTTCAACCCTAACCGCGGGGGATTAGGATGGCAAGCAGTCGAAAAAAATTGAGAGAAATACCCGGAAAGCGGGATTTTGCGAGATTTTATTGTGGAATATGCCGGTGATCTTTCGGATGTTTGCGTGAGGTTTGATTGGGGCGCAATCGATTTTGTAGGGCTTTCGAGGGTTTCAGCGCTATTGAGGCCGCCTTCGCGGGCAAGCCCGCTCCCACGATTTCTCTGGTGAACGCGAGTTTTGTGAGCGACTCAGATCCCTGTGGGAGCGGGCTTGCCCGCGAAGAGGCCAGTGGCCTCAATACAGATTCAAGGTTGGAATGCGCCAATGAAGATCGCCGGATCGACCCGCGCATCATTCAGGCTGATGTTCCAGTGCATGTGCGGCCCAGTGGCCCGGCCGGTCGAGCCAACCTTGCCGACCACTGCTCCGCGGGACAGTTGATCGCCGACCTTCACGTCAATTTTCGACATGTGACAGAACATGCTGATAAAGCCCTGGCCGTGGTCGACGAACACGGTGTTGCCATTGAAGAAGTAATTGCCGATCAGGATCACCTTGCCCGCCGCCGGGGTCTTGATCGGCGTGCCGGCCGGCACCGCGAAATCCAGACCTGCGTGAGGATTGCGCTCTTCACCGTTGAAGAAACGGCGCACGCCGAACTTGCTCGACAGCGGCCCGTTGACCGGTTTGTCCAGTAGCAGGTTGCTCGGCGTGTTCGGACTGAAACTGCGGTAAGCCTTGATCTGCTCGGCCAGTTCGCCCTCGATGCGCTTGAGGTTCGCCGGATTCGGATTGACCTGCTGAGTGTTCTTCAGCGTGATGTGCTGTTCCGGGTATTTCTTGTTGCCAACGGTGAAGTTCAGATTCTTGCCGCCGCTGCTGATTTGCTGGGTGCCGGGTTTGACGGTCAACGGAACGCCGACAATCGCCAGCCAGTTGTTCTGTTCCTTGACCACCAGCACCGGTTTGCCCTGGTACGTGGCTTTCGGCGCTTGCGCGGCGGTGCCCAGATCGATGACCGCGACGCCGCCAGGCACCGGTTTGTTCAACAGACGGGTGATGTAGCTGTCGGCGTGGGCGTTGAAGGTCAGGCACAGCAACAACAGCGGAGCTAGAAAACGCGGCATGGATCAGTCCAGTAAAGAAAGGGTGACGGGCGTCAGGTGGTTGTCCTCGACGCGCACTTGCAGTTCGCCTTCGCCCAGTTTGGCCTTCAGACGCTGGCCGGTGTGGGTTTGCGCCGCGTCGCGGATCGCGTTGCCACGCTCGTCGAGCAGAATGCTGTAACCACGACCGAGGGTCGCCAACGGGCTGACCACGTGCAGGGTCTGCATCTGGCTTTGCAATTGCAGGCGTCGGCGTTTCAGACCTTCGTTGATCGCGCGAGGCAGGCGCTCGGCAAGACTGTCGAGGCGCTGGCGCAACAGGGCCAGTTGACGTCCCGGGTGTTGCCCGGCGAGGCGGGTTTCCAGGCGTATCAGGCGTTCGCGACGGGTATTGAGCTGGCGCTCGAACGCCCGGCGCATGCGCATGTCCAGATCATCCAGACGCTGTGCCTGCTGGCGCAGACGTTCGCCGGGATGACGCAAGCGGCGGGCCACGCCCTCAAGGCGCAGGCGATCGCGCATCAGGCGGTCACGCATGCGCATTACCAGTCGGCGATGCAGGCTTTCGACCTGACGGATCAGGTGGCTGGAATCCGGTGCGAGCAATTCGGCCGCTGCGGACGGTGTAGGTGCACGCACGTCCGCCACAAAGTCGCTGATCGACACGTCGGTTTCATGCCCGACCGCGCTGACGATCGGCGTCACACAGGCATCCACCGCCCGGGCCACGGCCTCTTCGTTGAAGCACCAGAGGTCTTCCAGCGAGCCGCCGCCACGGGCCAGGATCAGCGCGTCGAAGCCACGGGCGTCGGCCAGTTTCAGGGCGCGGACGATCTGCGCGGTGGCTTCGCGGCCCTGAACGGCGGTGGGAATCAGCGTCAGTTGCACCTGCGGCGCACGGCGTCGGAACACACTGATAATGTCGCGAATGACCGCACCGGTGGGAGAACTGATGATGCCGATGCGCTGCGGGTGCGCGGGCAGCGGCACCTTGCGCTCGGCACTGAACAGGCCTTCGGCGCTGAGCTTTTCCTTCAAGGCATCGAAGGCAAGGCGCAACGCACCGTCGCCGGCAGGCTCTACGGTGTCGAGAATCAGCTGATAGTCGCCACGCCCTTCGAACAGCGAGACCTTGCCGCGCACCTTGACCGCCAGACCGTCCTTCAGCGCCTGACGCACCCGCGCGGCATTCTGGCGGAACAGCGCGCAACGCACCTGTGCGCCACTGTCCTTGAGAGTGAAGTACACGTGACCGGACGCCGGGCGGGCGAGGTTGGAGATTTCGCCTTCGACCCAGATGTTGCTGAACACGTCTTCGAGCAACACCCGCGCGCGGCCGTTGAGCTGGCTGACGGTCAGGACTTCGCGGTCCAGGCCGAGTCTTGCAAAGGGATCTTTAATCATGGGGCGCAGTTTAAAGGCTTTCGCCGGTGAATGTCTGGAGGAAGTGTTGCACCAACGGTGTGGGATTCTGCCGAAAGGCGAGGGCGACAGTGCTCTGGCAATCGCCGGTCAGCGGCACAAAT
Source organism: Pseudomonas sp. SDO52101_S400 (assembly GCF_054071635.1). Lineage (NCBI taxonomy): Bacteria > Pseudomonadati > Pseudomonadota > Gammaproteobacteria > Pseudomonadales > Pseudomonadaceae > Pseudomonas > Pseudomonas sp. SDO52101_S400. The sequence continues at coordinate 24,601 of NZ_JBSVWF010000058.1, forward strand.
CTCACACCGGCGGGCGCGATGTCCTGCATCGATTCTGGTAGCAGAGCAATGCCGAACCCGGCCTGGATCAATTGCAGCTGTGTGGTCTTGCGCGACATCACTCGCGCAGCCCGAGGGAAGAAACCATGACGCATGCACAGGTCCGCGCACAAATAGTTCAGCCCGCCGCGTTGCGGATGCGGGATGGAAATGAATGCTTCATCCTTCAATTGCGCCAGATCAACTGCATCAGCCGATGCGAGTCGATGACCCGCCGGCACGGCAAGCAGCAAGCGTTCGATGTAAAGCGGAACAACCTGGACACCTTCGCGCTGGCGCAGCACCGGCAGGCGCAGCAAGCCGATGTCGAGTCGACCCTCGTCCAGTTCTTCAAGCTGTGCCTCCGAAGGCAACGTGCCGATGTCCAGCGAAACCCCGGGCTGTTGCTCCAGGTAAGCGCTCATGTCGCGCAACAATCGGCCACTGATCGGCACGGTGCTGGAGTGACTCAGGCGCAAGGTGCCGCGCTGGCCCTGGCCGATTTCCGTGGCCAGGGTACTGGCCTTGTTCAGTTCGTTGAGCAGATTTCTGGCTCGGGGCAAGAATGCTTCGCCAGCGGCTGTAAGCCGAGGCTGGCGGGCGGTGCGTTCGAATAGCGGCGTTTGCAGGCGGGTTTCCATGTCCTTGATCTGCCGGCTCAACGCCGACTGGGCAATGAACAGGCGTTCGGCCGCAGCGCTGAAGCTGCCGCACTCGGCGATTTCCACGAAGTAGCGCAATTGACGGGTTGAAAGCACAAGATATGCCTTTTCGAGATGGCTTGACGGTTTCGAAGATATTAGTCGCAACTCTCGACGCTGGCTAAAGTCATCGCAGGCTTATAAAGGAAGCGAGCGAATGAGTGTGGCGGGGTTGTTGAGCGAATGGTCGTGGGGCGCGCAGGGCTGGGTGGTGATCGGACTGGCGATCGCCCTGGCCTACATCGTGTTCGGGATTGCCGGTTTCGGCACCGCGCTGGTGGCGGGGCCGATTCTGATTCTGTTCATGCCGCTGTCGAAGATCGTGCCGTTGCTGGTGCTGCTGGATTTCGTCGCCGCGTTCGGCAATCTGCTGCCGTCGCGGCGCGACGTGGCGAAACCGGAGTTGCTGCGGCTGCTGCCGTGCATGGCGGTGGGGTGCACGTTGGGGGTGATTTTCCTGCTTAACCTCAAGTCCGATCTGTTGTTGCTGTTGATGGGACTGTTCATCAGTGCCTACGCGGTCTACAGCTTGTGGATCAAGACCCGGCCGGCGCAGTTGTCCGCGGCGTGGGCGTTGCCGATGGGCACGGTGGGCGGGCTGTTCGGGGCGCTGTTTGGCAGCGGCGGCTTTCTCTATGCGATCTATCTCAACAGTCGACTGCCCAAAGAGGCGGCACGAGCCACGCAAAGTGCACTGATCAGTTGCAGCACGGTGGTGCGTTTGAGTCTGTTCGCCATCGCCGGGGTGTATGCCGAGCTACCCTTGTTGATGCTCGCGCTGTGCCTTTTGCCGGCCATGGCGCTGGGGCTGTGGATTGGACGTCGACTGACCATGCGATTGTCCCGCGAAGCCTTCGTGCGGCTGGTGACCTGGCTGGTGCTGGCGAGCGGTCTGGCGCTGATCGGTCGATATTTAAGCACTTGACCGGATTGTCTCAGGGATTAAGCTGCCGGCCTTTAGGGCCTCTTCGCGGGCAAGCCCGCTCCCACAGATTTCTCAGATGTACACAGGATGTGTGAGCGACTGAGAACCTTGTGGGAGCGGGCTTGCCCGCGAAGGCGTCAGAAGCCATACCGCAGGACTTTTCATGAATTCGCAGAGCATCATCGTCCCGAAAATCTCCAACCTGCCGGTGCACGAACCCCGGGCCCGGGCGATCCTGCGCTGGCTGGTGCGCAAGAACATCGTCAAGGAAGAACTGAGCACCTGCGGACGCACCGGCAATCGCATGGCCTACGCCATCGCCGATGGTGCCCGCGCGGTGGTGCTGCACCCCGAGGCGCTGCCGTTCGGTGAGCCGATCAATGGCCTGGAGGTCGTTACCAAACGCTGCATCTACACCCCGGCCAAAGGCTTTCTCGAAGAGGCCGGTTGCGCCGAGTGCCGCCAGGAGATCGGCGAAGCGCTGTTTGAAAGCCTGGAAGACTGGATGCCCGGTCGCACCGACAATTTCACCTGCCCCGAGTGCGGGCATGAAGACGACATCAACGGTTTTCTGTATTTGCAGGAATGCGGATTTTCCAACCTCGGTTTCATTTTCAACAACTGGCTGGAGGCGGGGTTCAAGCAGAGTTTCATCGATGAATTTGCCGACTGGCTGGATCAACCGGTGAGCTGGGTCAAGGTCGAGTTGTAGGGGCCGCTTTTCCCGTACATCAGCAACATTGATATAAGACAAGTTTTACATTGAACCCGAAGGGGTGTCTGACTATAATGGCGCGCTTCCATTTTCCCGCTCGGGAGCCCCCGCGATGCTGCGTATCAGCCAAGAAGCTCTGACCTTCGACGACATTCTTTTAGTGCCTGGTTATTCCGAGGTGCTTCCTAACGAAGTCAGTCTCAAGACCCGCCTCACCCGTGGCATCGAACTGAATATTCCTCTGGTTTCTGCCGCCATGGACACCGTTACTGAAGCCCGTCTGGCAATCGCCATGGCTCAGGAAGGTGGCATCGGCATTATCCACAAGAACATGACCATCGAGCAGCAAGCTGCCGAAGTCCGCAAGGTCAAGAAGTTCGAAGCCGGTGTGGTCAAGGACCCAATCACCATCGAGGCTGACGCCACGGTACGTGATCTGTTCGAATTGACCCGCATGCACAACATTTCCGGCGTTCCGGTCCTGCACGATGGCGACCTGGTCGGCATCGTCACTTCCCGTGACGTGCGTTTCGAAACTCGTCTGGAAGCCACCGTTCGTGAAGTGATGACGCCGAAAGAGCGTCTGGTCACTGTTCGCGAAGGCGCCAACAAGAACGAAGTCCGCGAGCTGCTGCACAAGCACCGCCTGGAAAAAGTCCTGATTGTTGACGACAAGTTCGCCCTCAAAGGCATGATGACCGTCAAAGACATCGAAAAAGCCAAGGCCTACCCGCTGGCGAGCAAGGACGACCAAGGTCGTCTGCGTGTCGGCGCTGCAGTCGGTACCGGTAAAGACACCGGTGACCGCGTTGCCGCGCTGGTCAATGCCGGTGTGGACGTGGTGGTGGTCGACACCGCTCACGGTCACTCCAAAGGCGTGATCGATCGCGTTCGCTGGGTCAAAGAGAATTTCCCTGAAGTGCAGGTGATCGGCGGCAACATCGCCACCGGCGCAGCCGCCAAGGCCCTGGCCGAAGCCGGCGCCGACGCCGTCAAGGTCGGTATCGGCCCTGGCTCGATCTGCACCACCCGTATCGTCGCCGGTGTCGGCGTTCCGCAAATCAGTGCCATCGCCAACGTCGCCGCTGCCCTTGAAGGCACCGGTGTTCCGTTGATCGCCGACGGCGGCATCCGTTTCTCCGGTGACCTGTCCAAGGCCATCGTTGCCGGTGCTTCCTGCGTGATGATGGGCTCGATGTTCGCCGGTACCGAAGAAGCACCAGGCGAGATCGAACTGTTCCAGGGCCGTTCGTACAAGGCTTATCGCGGTATGGGTTCGCTGGGCGCCATGTCCCAGGCTCAAGGTTCCTCCGACCGTTACTTCCAGGACTCCTCGGCCGGCGCCGAGAAGCTCGTTCCGGAAGGTATCGAAGGCCGTGTTCCTTACAAGGGCACCCTGAGTGCGATCATTCACCAGCTGATGGGCGGTCTGCGTTCCTCGATGGGTTACACCGGCAGCGCCAACATCGAAGAAATGCGCACCAAGCCTGAGTTCGTGCGGATCACCGGTGCCGGCATGGCCGAATCCCACGTCCACGACGTGCAGATCACCAAAGAAGCGCCAAACTACCGCGTAGGTTGAGGCTTCAAGCAAAACGTTAAATGACCGGGGCTGTTTTATTCAGCCCCGAGTCGTTTCTGAATCAAGACTGTTTCTGAATTACTTAGACGAGACTGAATCATGGCCCTCGACATTCACGCTCACCGCATCCTGATCCTCGACTTCGGTTCGCAATACACCCAACTGATCGCCCGTCGCGTACGTGAGATCGGTGTGTACTGCGAATTGCACCCGTTCGACATGGACGAAGATGCGATCCGCGAATTCGCGCCAAAAGGCGTGATCCTCGCCGGCGGTCCCGAGTCCGTGCACGAAGCCAACAGCCCGCGCTGCCCCCAAGCGGTGTTCGACCTGGGCGTACCGGTCTTCGGTATCTGCTACGGCATGCAGACCATGGCAGAGCAACTGGGCGGCAAGGTTGAAGGTTCCGAGCTGCGTGAGTTCGGTTATGCCCGCGTTGATGTAGTCGGCAAGAGCCGTCTGCTCGACGGCATCGAAGACCACATCGACGCCGACGGCCTGTTCGGCCTCGACGTGTGGATGAGCCACGGTGACAAGGTCACCAAAATGCCGAGCGACTTCCACATCCTGGCCAGCACCCCGAGCTGTCCGATCGCCGGTATGTTCAACGACGAGCGTGCTTACTACGGCGTGCAGTTCCACCCGGAAGTGACCCACACCAAGCAAGGCGGTCGCATCCTGTCGCGTTTCGTCCTCGACATCTGCGGCTGTGAAGCCTTGTGGACTCCGTCGAAGATTGCCGAAGATGCTATCGCCAACATCCGCGCACAGGTCGGCACCGACAACGTGCTGCTGGGTCTGTCCGGTGGTGTGGACTCCTCGGTAGTTGCGGCGCTGCTGCACAAGGCCATCGGCGACCAGTTGACCTGCGTATTCGTCGACAACGGCCTGCTGCGTCTGCACGAAGGCGAGCAAGTGATGGCCATGTTCGCCGAGAACATGGGCGTCAAGGTGATCCGCGCCAACGCCGAAGAGCAGTTCCTGAACAACCTGGCCGGCGAAGCCGATCCGGAGAAGAAGCGCAAGATCATCGGTCGTACCTTCATCGACGTTTTCGATGCCGAATCCTGCAAGCTGGACAACATCAAGTACCTGGCCCAAGGCACCATCTACCCGGACGTGATCGAGTCGGCTGGCGCGAAAAGCGGCAAGGCTCACGTGATCAAGTCGCACCACAACGTGGGCGGCCTGCCGGAAGAGATGAACCTGAAACTGGTCGAGCCACTGCGCGAACTGTTCAAGGACGAAGTCCGTCGTCTGGGCCTGGAACTGGGCCTGCCGTACGACATGGTCTACCGTCACCCGTTCCCGGGCCCGGGCCTGGGCGTGCGGATCCTCGGTGAAGTGAAGAAGGAATACGCCGACCTGCTGCGTCGTGCCGACCACATCTTCATCGAAGAACTGCGCAAGGCCGACTGGTACCACAAGGTCAGCCAGGCCTTCGTAGTGTTCCAGCCGGTGAAATCGGTTGGCGTGGTTGGCGACGGTCGTCGATACGCCTGGGTCGTGGCCCTGCGTGCCGTGGAAACCATCGACTTCATGACCGCACGTTGGGCGCACCTGCCTTACGAACTGCTGGAAACCGTTTCCGGCCGTATCATCAATGAAATCGAAGGCATCTCCCGCGTCACCTACGACGTGTCGAGCAAGCCGCCGGCGACCATTGAGTGGGAATGATCCTGCGCCGCGCCTTCTAGAATTCAAGGTTGGATTCGCAGAGGCGCAAAAGGGGTTATAGAAAATGCCAGTCAGTTAATCTGACTGGCATTTTTGTTTTTGGGTGGAAAGTGCCGAGAGTCTCCCCCAATAAGGCCGTGATGTATGTATCCGGGCCGGCCGAATGAGACCTGTCCGGTGTCTTGAAAACTATTTCCACGGCGCTCGATCAACCCGGAAGGCGACTCTGGAGTTGAAGACCCATTTGTTTCAGCGCATCGGATAACTGTTCAAGATTGTCGTAGGGAATGCGATGGATCGAACCCCAGGAGGGGCGATCAATGTAGTAGCGCCCATCGGCGTACGTCTGGACCGGCGTTTGCACGATCTCACCATTCACGCTGCGGTGAAACAAGCGGTAGGTGCCCTGGAAACGTTCGAACACATACATGCCTGCTCGGTAAAGCAGGCGATGTATTTGCAACTCGCTCCGGCTCACCGGCAATGCTTCCATTTGCAGAAGCACATCGGCGTTCTGAGTGTCGAAGCTCCCGCGCATCATTGCTGTCTGTGTGTGTGGGCCTCGTTCGATGTCAATGCCCGGGTCCGTCGCCAAGCGCTCGGCTTGCCCTGGAGCCACCTCTTCAATCCGCACTCCGATGCCACCTTCCAGTTCACTGATACCGGCATAGCCCCTGAATGTGTTGGTGTTTTCCACCTCTGTCAGTACCACCCATTTGCCGACGTCATTCAGGTTTTTGTCCATGAACATGATCTCGGCGGTGAGGTGGTTGGTGGCGATCTGTTCTTCAGGCCGTGTGAGTGAAATGGGTTTTCGATACATTGCCGCGCAGTCAGTGGCCTGGACCCGAATGCCGTTCTGTCTGGCACTTTTCACCAGCGCCAGTTCGTCGAATCTCTGTGCGGGGTCGGTGCCGAGGCGGCTCAGGTACTGTTGCAGGTCATCGGACATGACGCCGGTCTTGAAGTAACTGTTCAGATCAGCCTGGGCGAAGTCGCTGAGCAACCGCCGCACGTAGAGGGTCTTGACCCCTTGGCGCGCCAGGGCGGGCATGTTTTGAATCATCAGTCGCATACTGGTGATGCGCCCCGGAGTTTCGCCGATGACCAGGCCCGGTGCTTCTTCAAGTGCCTTCGCTGCAAAATCCGCAAAAGTCGTAGAGGGGGTGACAGCAGGAATCGGCGGGCGTGGTGGCAGACTCGCCCATGAAAGATTCCGGTAGAAGCGTCTCGCGGAAGCGAGGAGCGTTCTGGCCTTGTCGGCGAAGTTAAGGGCATATTGATCCAGTGCGACTAACCCACCATCCGGACCCACCTGAAGCTGGATGTGCGTTTCGCGCAATTGCATGGCCCACCGCTTCAGTTCCTGTTGACGGGTTGCATCAACGGCATAAGGCGTCCTGACCAGGCGGATGTCGTTCGAACTCGAGGGCTGAGGATGGGCAGCCAGTGAAGTCTGTGGTGTGGGTTGCTCCACGGGTTGTTGCGTTTCTTCGGGTGCTGGCTCGTGTGCGTCGAGTTCCAATGCCACTTCCACGATGCATGGTTTGCCCAGGCATTGACCACCACCCTTGAGCCCCAGTTGTGTCATCCGCTCCCAGATACCTTGGCTGTTCAAGCGCACCGGCAATGCATGAATCAGCTGGTTGGGTTTCACCGGGTCGACGATCGCCCAGAATCCGCCGCCCTGTGAATCATTGAAGTAGCGCACGTAGTAGGCCGTGTCGTTCATCACGATGGCGCAGGAAGGCTCGGCGTTCAGCCGGTAGATCCCTTGGAACTTGCCAGGCTCCGATACCGGAGTCAGCCCATCCAGCACTTCGTTGGATTGATAGCGCTGCGCAATCCTCGGCATCTGCACAGTTTCGGATGGCTCTGATGGCAACGCCTCCATTGCCGGGACGATTTCGTTCGGATGTTCCGCCTCCAGCTCTGATGCCGTGCCGGCTTCAGTCAATTCGCCTGCCTCGGTCGCTTGCGAAGACTCACCGAACTCCGCCAGTGTTCCGGTCCCCTTCAGAAATGGAATGTTGAGCAGCGCATCGATACCGCTGAGGATCGCCCCGAGTACGCCTGCCTTGCGCTCTTCGGCTGTCTTGGCATTGACGGCCTGGTCAATGTTCAGCCCCATGTTCGCCAGACTGGCGCCGATCACCGGCAGTGCTATCGGCCAGCCCACCATGGCCATCGGTCCGAAGACTTTCAGGCCGGCACTGAGATAGCCGATCCACAATTTCTTGCGCAGATCACCATTCGATGTCAGGGCAAGGTCGGCCTCGGCGAACATCGCATCTCGGGTGGAATTGCGAAGCCAGGTGAACGCATCCTCTGTGAGCACCCGATCATTCGGATTGATCAAGTGATGATCGCTGTGGCTCCAGGTACTGACCAGCCGATTGACCAGATCGCTGATGTTCTCGGTAATCGATTGCCGGTCGGCCAGCGGGAAGTGCTGGAGAAACCGCTCACGGGGCACGCTCTCCTTCAACTGTTGCAAGGCCCACCAGTGCAGGTCGGCAGGCGTGTCCAGTACATGGAACGCCTCGCTGTCGCCAGGTACATAAACGATCTGCCGCCCCTTGGAGTCGATGATGCGCAGGATGCTCGTGGCGACATGACCGTCGATCTCCAGCGTGCAGACCCGAAGGCCATGACCGGCTTTGGATTCGTTTTGCAGGGTGAGCAGGGTGACTGGCCAGGTCAGCGGGCCGGTGAGCGCATTGGTCGCAGACTGAAAATCTTCGTCGCTCAGGTGGCCGAGCTCTCGCGCTTCGACAGCTTTAACGAGGAAATTGCATTTGGCCAGAGTGCGGAACTCGCTGGAGTGATTGCTCCAGTAGGTGTGCAGCTCGTTGCGGTAACGCTCGCTGAAGTTGATGTTCCAGAAGTCATTCAAAACTTCGTTGCCGTGCAGGCGCACTTCATTGGTTGCATCGAAGTTTTCGGCTTCCGGCCCCGAGGTGTAAAAACCGCCGTATAGATCCAGCAGGTCGGCGTTGTCCTGATCCGTGGCGCGGAAACGGTGAATCACCAGTTGCGTCAGGGTCAGGCTTTCGTAGGGTCTTTCGCCATAGTGCTGCCAACCGGTGAATGATACGGACAGGCTCTGGGCGGTTCTGAATCTGTGGAAATAGATGTGGTCGGGGTCGAGACCGGTAATCCCGTGTCTGGCGAGTACTTCGGCGGCAACCTGACGGGCTGTATCGTTCAGGCTCGGGCAAGCCGTGACGACTTGCAGGGCCATGTTCCTGAGGGCGGCCTTGTCGGCGGCATCGGGCAGTGGACGGAGTTCTGCTGGGGTCATTCGCTCTAATCCTTGAGAGAGAGGCTGGCAGGTTGGCCCATTCACTCAAGGAGTGTGCGGTATCTATGTACCACCCACCGGCTCGATCTGCGGCCATCCGCCGCGTCACCCTTACTGTTTCGCAAGCGCAGGTGTATCGTATTCGCCTTTTGCGGGCGCTCTGGCCTGCGGCTGATACGTGAGGTAGTTGTGTCCATGTCCTTTACCCGTCGACAAATTCTCGGTGGCCTGGCCGGTCTGGCAGTGGTTGGCGCGGGAGCCGGTGGTGCGACGCGTTACTGGCTGGGCAAAGTGGCCGATGCCAACGCGGGCCATGACTACGAGTTGATCGCGGCACCGCTGGACGTCGAACTGGTGCCGGGGCACAAGACCGAAGCCTGGGCATTCGGCCCTTCGGCGCCAGGCACCGAGTTGCGCGTGCGTCAGGGCGAGTGGCTGCGTGTGCGGTTCATCAACCATTTGCCGGTGGCGACGACCATTCACTGGCACGGTATCCGCCTGCCGCTGGAGATGGACGGCGTGCCCTACGTGTCGCAATTGCCGGTGCTGCCGGGCGAATACTTCGATTACAAGTTCCGTGTGCCGGACGCCGGCAGCTATTGGTATCACCCGCACGTCAGCAGCAGCGAGGAACTCGGTCGCGGGCTGGTCGGGCCGTTGATCGTCGAGGAACGCGAGCCGACCGGGTTCAAATACGAAAAGACCCTGAGCCTGAAGAACTGGCACATCGACGACGAGGGCAACTTCGTCGAGTTCAGCATCCCGCGCGAAGCGGCCCGGGGCGGTACGGCGGGGCGGCTGTCGACCATCAACGGCGTGCCTGCGCCGGTCATCGAGTTGCCGGCCGGGCAGATCACCCGCGTACGTCTGCTCAACCTCGACAACACCCTGACCTATCGCATCAACATTCCCGGCGTCGAAGCGCAGATCTATGCGCTGGACGGCAACCCGGTCGAGCCGCGCCCGCTGGGCAAGGAATACTGGCTCGGCCCCGGCATGCGCATCTGCCTGGCGATCAAGGCACCGCCGGCCGGAGAGGAACTGTCGCTGCGCAACGGTCCGGTGCGTCTGGGAACCTTGCGTTCGGTGGCCAACACTGACGCGCCGACCGACTGGCCGAAAGCACTGCCAGCCAACCCGGTGGCGGAGCCGGACCTGGCCAATGCCGAGAAACTCAACTTCAATTTCGAATGGGTCGGTTCGGTGTCGGTCAACGTCGACAATGGCAAGCCACCGAGCCTGTGGCAGATCAACGGCAAGGCTTGGGATATCACCGACAAGACCTGCGCCGACCGGCCGATCGCCAGCCTGAAACTGCGTCAGAGCTATATTTTCGAATTGAAGAACATGACCCAGTACCAGCACCCGATCCACCTGCACGGCATGAGCTTCAAGGTGATTGCGTCGAACCGGCACAAGATCGTGCCGTACTTCACTGACACTTACCTGCTGGGCAAGAACGAGCGCGCGCAAGTGGCGCTGGTGGCGGATAACCCGGGGGTATGGATGTTCCACTGCCACGTGATCGACCACATGGAAACCGGCCTGATGGCCGCCATCGAGGTGAAGTGATGCGCCAGATTCGCCCCGCCGCGATCATCGACCGCAGCCGTGATCGCGATTTCATGCGCGAGGCTCTAGAGCTGGCGACAAAAGGCGCGGCCCTCGGCGAAGTGCCGGTGGGCGCGGTGCTGGTGCAGGATGGCGAGATCATCGGTCGTGGTTTCAATTGCCCGATCAGCGCCAGTGATCCGAGTGCCCATGCGGAAATGGTCGCCATTCGCGCCGCCGCCCAGGCCGTGAGCAACTATCGACTGCCGGGCAGTACACTCTATGTGACGCTGGAGCCGTGCAGTATGTGCGCAGGGTTGATCGTGCACTCGCGGATTGCCCGCGTGGTGTACGGCGCGCTGGAGCCCAAGGCCGGGATTGTGCAGAGTCAGGGGCAGTTCTTCACTCAGGGCTTTCTCAACCATCGAGTGCTGTATGAAGGCGGGGTGTTGGCGGAGGAGTGCGGGGCGGTGTTGACTGAGTTTTTCCGTGCCCGCAGAGCAAAAAGCCCCTCACCCTAACCCTCTCCCGGAGGGAGAGGGGACTGACCGGATTGGATGGGCGAGATCCGCCGACCTGAGTTATCGAGTCGAACTTAAGTTTTGAAAAGCTCCAAGATCGGCTCCCTCTCCTTGGGGAGAGGGCTGGGGTGAGGGGTAGGCTCACCGCGGTGTTTGGGCGTTTGGGTCACTTACGAGCGACGATGACCGCCCGCATCGGCGCCGGCAACCCTTCGATCGTCTTGCTGTGATCTTCCGGATCAAGGAAATCACTGAGCGACTGATACTTCATCCACTCGGTCCCGCGCTGTTCTTCAACGGTGGTGGTGCTCACATCCACGCACTTCACATCCGTGAACCCCGCACGACGCAGCCACAATTCCAGCGCCGGCACCGATGGCAGGAACCACACATTACGCATCTGCGCATAACGGTCTTCCGGCACCAGCACCTGATGCTTGTCGCCTTCGACCACCAGCGTCTCCAGGACCAGTTCGCCGCCTTTCACCAGGCAATCTTTCAGCGCCAGCAAATGCTCGATCGGCGAACGACGGTGATAGAACACACCCATGGAAAATACTGTATCGAAGCCTTCCAGATTCGGCGGCAGGTCTTCGAACGGGAACGGCAAGTGCCAGGCGTTCGGCTCCGACAGATAACGCTGTACCGCCTGGAACTGGCAGAAGAACAGCCAGTTCGGATCAACGCCGATCACGCTGTCGGCGCCGGCACCCAGCATGCGCCACATGTAGTAGCCGTTGCCGCAGCCGACATCGAGGATGCGTTTACCTTTCAGGTCCAGATGCGGGGAGACCCGCGACCACTTCCAGTCCGAGCGCCATTCGGTGTCGACGTGCACGCCGAACAGGTCGAACGGCCCCTTGCGCCATGGCGACAGGCCCATCAGCGCGGTGCGCATCTGTACACGGGTTTCGTCGTCGCAATCGGTGTCCAGTTTCAGGCCGTCGAGCAGGTCGACTTCGGTCGGCTGGATCTTCGGCAAGGCATCCAGCGCACTTTGCCAGCGCTCCAGGTCGCCGTGACCTTTCTCCATCTTCTTGTCGAGTTGCGCTTGCAGGGTGGTGGCCCATTCGGCCAGAGGCGTGCCGGCCAGACGGCGGGCGAGGGGAGACAGATCAATCATGGCAAGGCAATCAACGAGGCAAAGTTAAGACACTGGAACCACGGCACGACTTTCGAGAACCCGGCAGCCAGCAGGCGCTCACGGTGTTCTTCGAGGCTGTCGGGCTTCATGACATTTTCGATGGCGCTGCGCTTCTGGGCGATTTCCAGTTCGCTGTAGCCGTTGGCGCGCTTGAACGCGACGTGCAGGTCGGTCAGCAGCGCGTGTTCTTCGGCATCGTTGAAACGCAGCTTCTCCGACAGAATCAGCGCGCCGCCTGGCAGCAACGATTGGCGAATACGCGAGAGCAATGCCGAACGCTGCTCCGGGGCGATGAATTGCAGGGTGAAGTTCAGCGCCACTACCGAAGCCGGTTTGAAGTCGAGGGCAAGGATGTCGCCTTCGATCACCTCGACCGGCAATAACTCCTGGAACATCGAATCCTGCCCATTGAGGTATTCGCGGCAGCGCTCGACCATCGCAGCCGAGTTATCCACCGCGATCACTCGGCAACCGTCGGTGCGCACGTGGCGGCGCAGGGCCTGAGTCACGGCACCCAGCGAAGCGCCGAGGTCGTAAAGGACGCTGTTCGGCTGAGCGAACTGCGCCGCAAGCACGCCGAGGTTCTCGACGATGGTCGGGTAGCCCGGCACCGAACGCTTGATCATGTCCGGGAACACCCGCACCACGTCTTCGTTGAAGGCGAAGTCAGGCACCTGGGCCATCGGCTGGGCGAAAATGCGATCGGGTTCTTTGCTCACGGCGGTTCCGGCGGTGTCGATGAAAAGGCCGGCATTTTAGCCAAACTGGCGCGCAGATGCGCGGGTTGTCTGATAAACCGCCCGATCAAAGGACCGGACGTTTGCTCTGGGAAAATGCCGAGGCGGCAATGCCCCACTGCCCCAGCCAGTAACTGAGGATGATGACGTACGGCGCGGCGTGGAACGGTGCGACAAACCGGTCGATACCGATCACGCTGTCGGAGAACACGAACGCCACCGCTCCGCCGGCCGCGAGCAGCGCCGAACGTTGCGGTACGCCGCTGCCGAGGCGGGCCAGGGCGCGCCAGAGCATGGCGCTGATGGCTGTGCCGTAGACGATCACCGGCACAGTCAACGGCCCGAGTCCGCTGCTGATCAATATGCCCAACAGCACGGCGCCAACGCCAAGCGCAAGAACCAGCGGCAGCAGAGCCAGGCGCCGGCAATCGCTCAGGTATGCCTTGAGATACGCCAGATGAGCGACCAGAAACGCACCCAGGCCAAACACAAAAAGATCCCCCGGCCACGCCAGCAGCACATCGCCGAGCACAGAGAAGATCAGACCGAGGCTGATCCAGCGCCGATAATCGCTTGGCGGCGCATCGTGCAGCCAGCCAAGCAGCGCCAGCACCGGCAGCGGTTTGACCAACAGACACAGCAACGCCGCATGGGTGCTCACGCCATAAAGAAAGGTCACCGCCCCCATCAGGGCCAGGATCAGCCAGCCCACGATCAGTTCACCGAGATCGCGCAGTCAAAGGTTTCCACCGGCTCGACTTCAGGCTCCCAGGGTTGCTGCGACGTCAGACGCAGGCGCCCGGTGCCCGTGGCGAACGCCTGGAAGCGCCAAGTGGAAAAACCGCCCGCGCCGACCATGCCGGAATCTTTCGGGCTGCTGTAGACCTCGGGGCTCAGCGCATGCAGCACGCCGCCGGCCGAGTCTTGAATGGCCCAGCGGTAGCCGGTGGTGGGGTTGCTCGGCAGCATGACGATCAGGTTTTGCCCGTTGGTCAGCCGTACCGGGCATTCGCTCTGTTTTTCCACGGTCACGTTGGTTTTCGGTTGCGTGGCGCAGGCGGCCAGCAGGGCGAGGGACAGCGGGACAAACAGGCGAAGGGGGGACATGGATTCAGTGGCTCCGGCATTGGCGACGAACGGCGAGCATAACTGAAGATGAGACAAAGTGTGACAACGCCAGGCTTGGCGTCATTCTTCAGCATCGCCGGCCCTCACCCCAGCCCTCTCCCGGAGGGAGAGGGAGCCGACCGAGGTGTATTTCGAGTTACATCGACCTGTTAGATCGAGGCGATTATGGATTCAACGCATAACGTTCAGGTCGGTGTATGGCTGAAGCATCGCACGGTCAGCTCCCTCTCCCTCGGGGAGAGGGCTGGGGTGAGGGGGTAGCGATGCCAGCCCCCCTCGATAGCTCAAGACGAAATCAGAAAAGCACCTTCGCCACATCCGAAAACTTCTTGGCGAAATGCACGGTGATCCCTTCCTTCAGGTAATCCGGCAGTTCCTCGAAGTTACCCCGGTTCGCCTCCGGCAGAATCAGCTCGAAAATCTTCTGCCGCCGCGCCGCAATCACCTTCTCGCGCACTCCGCCAATCGGCAGTACATGCCCGGTCAGTGTCAGCTCGCCGGTCATTGCCACGCCTTTTTTCGGCGGCTGATTACGGGCGAGGGAGAGCAAGGCGCTGGCCATGGTCACGCCGGCGCTCGGGCCGTCCTTCGGTGTGGCGCCTTCCGGCACGTGCAGGTGGACGAATGCCTCGTCGAAGAATTTCGGATCGCCGCCAAAGGATTTGAGGTGCGAACTGACGTAGCTGTAGGCGATCTCCGCCGACTCCTTCATTACATCGCCCAGTTGCCCGGTGAGTTTGAAACCGCGATTCAGGGTGTGGATCCGCGTCGCTTCGATCGGCAGTGTCGCGCCACCCATGCTGGTCCAGGCAAGCCCTGTGATCACGCCAGTGCCGGATAGCACCTGCTCGTTGCGGAACACCGGATGACCGAGGGACGCTTCTAGGTCTTTCGGCCCAAGCTTGATCACCGCTTTCGGATCATCGATGAGCTTCATCACCGCTTTACGCACCAGTTTGCCCATCTGTTTTTCCAGCTGGCGCACGCCGGCTTCACGGGCGTAACCGTCGATCAAGGCCTTGAGGGCGCTGTCGCTGATGCTCAGGCTGCCCTTGGACACGCCGGCTTTTTCCAGCAGTTTCGGCCACAGGTGGCGCTTGGCGATGGCGACTTTTTCTTCGGTGATGTAGCCCGACAGGCGAATCACTTCCATCCGGTCCAGCAACGGGCCGGGAATCGAATCCAGGGTGTTGGCGGTGCAGACGAACAGGACTTTCGACAGGTCCATCCGCAGGTCCAGATAGTGGTCGAGGAATTCGACGTTCTGTTCCGGGTCGAGGGTTTCCAGCAGTGCCGAGGCCGGGTCGCCCTGGTAGCTCTGGCCCATCTTGTCGATCTCGTCGAGCATGATCACCGGGTTCATCACTTCGACGTCTTTCAACGCCTGCACGAGTTTGCCCGGTTGCGCGCCGATGTAGGTGCGGCGGTGGCCCTTGATCTCGGCTTCATCGCGCATGCCGCCGAGGCTGAAGCGGTAGAACGGCCGGCCGAGGGATTCGGCGATGGATTTGCCGACGCTGGTCTTGCCCACGCCCGGCGGGCCGACCAGCAGCACGATGGAGCCGCTGATTTCGCCTTTATAGGCACCGACGGCGAGGAATTCGAGGATCCGGTCCTTGATGTCGTCGAGGCCGGCGTGGTGTTTGTCCAGCACCTTGCGCGCGTGCTTGAGGTCGAGTTTGTCCTCGCCGTACACGCCCCACGGCACCGAGGTCGCCCAGTCGAGGTAGTTGCGAGTGACCGCGTATTCCGGCGACCCGGTTTCGAGGATCGACAGTTTGTTCATTTCTTCTTCGAGGCGCTTCTGCACCTGCGTCGGCAGGACCTTGCCTTCCAGACGCTGCTCGAACTGTTCGAGGTCGGCGCTGCGGTCGTCCTTGGTCAGGCCGAGTTCCTGCTGGATGACCTTGAGCTGTTCTTTAAGGAAGAACTCGCGCTGATGCTCGCCGATTTTGCGGTTCACTTCGGCGGAGATTTCTTTTTGCAGGCGCGCGACTTCGACTTCCTTGCGCAGCATCGGCAGGACTTTTTCCATGCGCTTGAGCATCGGCACGCAGTCGAGCACTTCCTGCAGCTCCGGGCCGGTAGCGGAAGTGAGGGCGGCGGCGAAGTCGGTCAGCGGCGACGGATCGTTGGGGCTGAAGCGGTTGAGGTAGTTCTTCAGTTCTTCGCTGTACAGCGGGTTGAGTGGCAGCAGTTCCTTGATCGCGTTGATCAGCGCCATGCCGTATGCCTTGACTTCGTCGGTCGGCTCGGTGGGCTGGTGCGGGTATTCGACTTCCACCAGGTACGGCGGGCGATGGTGTTTGAGCCAGGTTTTGATGCGCACACGGCTCAGGCCCTGGGCGACGAATTGCAGTTTGCCGTTTTCGCGGCTGGCGTGGTGCACCTTGACCAGGGTGCCGTACTGCGGCAGTGCCTTGGTGTCGAAGTGGCGCGGGTCTTCCTGGGGCGTGTCCATGAAGAACAGGGCCAGGGAGTGGTGTTCGGATTTGCTGACCAGTTCTAGGGTTTCGGCCCAGGGTTCTTCGTTGACGATGACCGGCAGGACCTGGGCCGGGAAGAACGGGCGGTTGTGGATCGGGATGATGTAGACCTTGTCCGGCAGGTTCTGGCCGGGCAGGGCCAAGCCTTTGCCGGGGACGTGGTGTTCGATTTGGTCGGCCTGGGTTTCGGTGATGTCGTCGGGGTTCTCGGGGAATTCTTGCTGGTCGCTCATGGGGCACCTGCGCAATTGGGTATGGGTGTTAGATGGGGCAGGGGTTGGGTGGTTTCAATGGGGGTGGGTGTTTCTGCTTGTGTGTTCAGGGTTTTGACAGGGTTTTGGGGTTGGGCTTGGCGGCCTTTGGGCCGGCCATGCTCCTGGGTTTCGGGTGAATATCCGTTTCTGCGGGTGTTGCCGCTGGCGGTTTCGCCCTTACGGCGAGTCCCTTTGGCAAACGCCCCAAAGGAACCA
>NZ_JBSVWF010000059.1:0-39825 GCF_054071635.1 Pseudomonas sp. SDO52101_S400
AGTACTCGGCTACGAACCGAGCGGTCACAGGTTCGAATCCTGTCGAGTGCACCATATACCAGAAAGCCCGCGTTTAACGCGGGCTTTTTGCTGTCCGGGATTTGGCTTTTCCCGTCACGCATCCTTTCTCATCAAAATCGACTTGAGCACTGCGACCTCGCTTGAGGTCGTAACGATAGCTCGTTGCCGAATTGCGAATGCTGACCTTGTCGGGTTTGCCCAGGGCGCTTTCAACATCTTGTTGGCTCATGCCGGCGATGATTCGTTGATTGATGATTGCCTCGCGCTTCTGTCGCGCGTCGATCAGATCTCCGCATTTGTCTTGGGTGCGCCCGACGACGGCCATTTCTCGTTTTCTGATATTCATACCGGATATTTCTTCATGCCGGGCTTCGGGTATCAGTGCCACTGTTGAGCCAGGTGAGTAGGGGTGTACTTCCTGAAGTGAAAGATGCTCATCGTTCGCGCAGCTCAATGTCGTGAATGTGAGGCTGCCGTCAGCGGCTTCACAGCGATGAAGTGTCGTTGCGTTCCCTGTGGGTGGGAGGCAGAGCAGGGTGGTCAGCATGAATCGGGATGTTTTCGATGGCATTCGGCGTCCTCCATGACGATCTTTTTAAAGCGTAGCCGGCAGTTTTTTCACCGCTGGTGTGTTTTCTTTTCAGGATGAGTCGTCGCAGTCTGAAGAGTCAGGACAGCGCTCAGCTTTGTCTCGCAAGCGCTTGTTTCAGCCTAGATTTTTAACGTTTAAAACCGTCAGGCGGTGTATCATTGCGCCCGTCAGCCCCGCCGGGGCTTATGGAAAACCTCCATGGACTTACCCAGTAGTTACTCAGTACCCCGTTTTACCAATCATGAATTGACTGATTGATCCTTCCGGCGTGCCCCGCTGCTGGGAGTGGAGTTCGCCTATGTCCGAAATCGAAGTAAAGAAAACACAGGAAAGCCTGCAGGATCGCCTGGCTCAAGTAGTTGAGCTACTGCAGCGCCAACGGGTCGTCGAAGACCTGACTCATCGCCAGGAAGGCGCACATCATGACCGGGTCGAGAACCTGGTCCACCGGCAAAACCTCGTCGAGCTGCAACGCAAGCTCGATGATCTGCACTCCGCCGACGTTGCCTACATTCTTGAAGCCCTGCCGCTGGACGATCGTCTGACGCTCTGGCAGTTGGTCAAGGCTGATCGCGACGGCGACATTCTTCTCGAAGTATCCGACTCGGTCCGTGAAACGCTGATCGCCGACATGGACGATCACGAGCTCCTGGCTGCTGCCAAGGACATGGATGCCGACGAACTTGCTGACCTGGCCTCCGAGCTGCCGCGAGACGTCGTCCATGAGCTGATGGAGACCCTGGACCAGCAGCAACGCGAGCGCGTGCGTTCGGCTCTCTCCTACGACGAGGAGCAGGTCGGTGCGCTGATGGACTTCGAGATGGTGACCATCCGTGAAGACGTCAGTCTCGAAGTGGTTCTGCGTTACCTGCGTCGCCTCAAGGAACTGCCGGGCCATACCGACAAGCTGTTCGTGGTCGATTACGACGGCGTGCTCAAGGGTGTGCTGCCGATCAAGCGCTTGTTGGTCAACGACCCGGAGAAGCAGGTTTCCGAAGTGATGGCCAGCGATCCGGTGAGTTTCCACCCGGACGAAGATGCCTACGACGCCGCTCAGGCGTTCGAGCGTTACGACTTGATCTCGGCCCCGGTGGTCGACAAGAACGGCAAGCTGATCGGCCGTCTGACCATCGACGAAATGGTCGACCTGATTCGTGAGGAGAGCGAAAGCGAAGTCCTCAACATGGCGGGTCTGCGTGAAGAGGAAGACATTTTCGCTTCGGTCTGGAAATCCCTGCGCAACCGTTGGGCGTGGCTGGCGATCAACCTGATCACGGCATTCGTCGCTTCGCGGGTGATCGGTCTGTTCGAGGGGTCGATCGAGAAGCTGGTGGCGCTTGCGGCTCTGATGCCGATTGTGGCGGGCATTGGCGGTAACTCCGGCAATCAGACGATCACCATGATCGTTCGTGCCATGGCGCTCGATCAGGTCAGCACAGGTAATACTTCGCGTCTGATGCGCAAGGAGCTCGCTGTTGCGTTGATCAACGGCCTGGTCTGGGGTGGTGTGATCGGTGTGGTGGCTTACTTGCTCTACGGCAGCTGGTCGCTGGGTGTGGTCATGACCGCCGCCATGACGCTGAACCTGCTGCTGGCGGCGCTGATGGGCGTATTGATCCCGATGACCCTCGCCAAAATGGGGCGCGACCCGGCCATGGGTGCCAGCGTAATGATCACGGCCATGACCGACAGTGGTGGCTTCTTCATCTTCCTGGGATTGGCGACGATATTCCTGCTCTGATTGTCCGTCTCGAAACAGCCCGCCGATTGGCGGGCTTTTTTTCGTCCCTGAAAAACCCGAATTGCGGGCAAAAAAAAGCCAGCACTCATGCTGGCTTGAGATGTTCGGTTTGACTCAGGATGCGTCTGCGGCCATTTCGGCGTCGTGGGCGATCAGAGACACCAGTGCGTTCTGCTGGCGGTGGGAGAGTTGGCGGAAGCGTTGCAGAAGTTCGCGTTCGTGCAGCGACAGCTCGGGGCTGTCCAGGCGCATGCTCAGCTCTTCGCCCAGTGCACCTTCCTGAATAAGACTCTGCTCAAGGCGCGCAATGATCTCGGAGTTCATGCTGCGATGATGATTGCGAGCCACCTCGGCAATGCGTTCACGCATTCCGTCTGGCAGACGTACGACGAACTTGTCAGCCGTACGGCTGGAATAAATTGCCTGTTTCAATGGGCGCATATATTTAACCGGTTAGTTCAGGGGAGCGGTTCTCGGGATTGGCCGCAGGATGAGTTGTAGGACATGCATCCGCGCCAAATGGTTCAACCTGAATTGTTAAGAGGCTCGCATCATGCCTCAAAATTGCCAGATCATTGGCGTCAATTCTGTGACAAATATTGATCCGGGTAAAGGCGTAATGCCAGCACCAATTATCAGAAATGCGGACTGGTTTGAAAAGAATGCGTCGGCCCGTATCGCTGACCGCTTCCTGAAGCGCACGAACGGATGCCCGAAGACGTCAGACCGTGCATGCTATGCGGCTAGAATCCTTGTTCCTTACCTTGTACAGGATAGTGGCAAATGGCCGATTTACTAGGGGCAAATGCCCGCCGGAGGGCGTTTTCAGGATGGATGGCAGACTGATTTATCTCATGGGGCCATCCGGCTCCGGCAAGGACAGTCTGATCGAGGCTGCGCGTGCCCCTTTGCGTGCGTTGAACTGCGAGGTGATACGTCGAGTGATCACGCGTTCGGCTGAATCGGTGGGTGAGGATGCGATCGGTGTGACGCCGCAGGAGTTCAAGCGACGCCAGCATGCTGGCGATTTTGCTCTGGCGTGGCAAGCCAACGGCCTTTCTTACGGGATTCCGGTGGAAATCGACCAGTGGCTGAGAGACGGGAAGCATGTGTTGGTAAATGGCTCGCGTGCAGACCTGTGGCAAGCGCTGGAAGCCTATCCGACACTGGTGCCTGTGTTGCTGACGGTTCGGGATGATGTCTTGCGCGAGCGCTTGCTCCGGCGTGGTCGGGAGACACTTGAGCAGATCGATGCAAGGCTTGCCCGCAACGCGCTGTTCAAGGAAAGGCGTTCAACCGACAGGCCGGTGTATCTGATCGATAACTCGGGCGACCTGGCTGATGCCGTCAGTCACTTGCTGGAAGTAATCACGCTCAACGCAGTACAGGATCAAACTTGATCTTGCGCCCGGCCACCAGGGCCAGCGCAAACAGGACAGCGAAAACGCCGCAGCCAATCAGGGGCAAAGAGATTTCCGTCTCTTCGAACAGCGAGAAATGCAGAACGCCGCTCAAAAAAGCGAGGATCAACAACCCCAGGGCGGATTTGGACATGCTGTACTCCGAAAATGATTCAAAACACCAAGCGTTCGGACATCTGTGTCGTCTGTGCCTGATCTGACTCGCTGACGTCTTGCGCAACTACGCCGCGCTGATCGTTCAATACCGCCCATTGCGGCGCCTTCTGCACTTGCAGGTAATGCGGCATGCGCTGGGCCACCGCCTCACTGTGCCGGGGAACAAATTGAAACCCCACCAGAACCGTCAGGGCGATTGCGTTGGCAAGCAAGAGGGCGCGGGTCATGGAACGGGTCTCCAGTTGTTCTTTGTATAAGAACTGCAGAAGCAGCCGCCGTGCCAATAGTCTAACCGCTGAGAAGTCCTTTAAAAACAAGCATTTAAAAGGGTTTTTAGAAAGACCTGGATTGCATTCTGCAATGATGGCTTTTTGCGGTGATGCAAATTGCACGAGAAAACGTCCGACCGCATTGCAGGGCGCCTGCCTACACTTAAAAAGCCCTGCGGACGACATGACAAATCAGGGCCTGGCCGTTAACATGCACGCCGTCTGTCGCACCGACAGTCCTGTGTCTCAGTAGCTCAATTGGATAGAGCATCCCCCTCCTAAGGGGAAGGTTGGCAGTTCGAACCTGCCCTGGGACACCACATATTCAAAAGCCCCGCGCAGAGTGATCTGGCGGGGCTTTTTATTTTCGCGATTTTATAAGCGGAAGCGACTGACCATGGTGTTGAACGACGCCGCCAGGTTGGACAGTTCCTGGGTCGAGGCGCTGGTCTGGTGCGCGCCTGCCGCTGTTTGGGTGGAGAGGTCCTGGATGTTCACCAGATTTCGGTCCACTTCACGGGCAACATGTGCCTGTTCCTCCGAGGCCGTCGCGATGACGAGGTTGCGGTCATTGATCTGCGAGATGCCGTCGGCAATTAACTCCAGGGCCTGGCCGGTCGCTTGCGCCAGCGCCTGGGTTTCGCTGACCAGCGTCTGGCTTTTTCCCATGGCGCCAACGGCTTCGTCTGCGCTGTTGCGAACGTCGTTGATCATGCCTTCGATTTCCCCCGTCGAAGCCTGGGTTCTTGCCGCCAGGGCTCTTACCTCGTCGGCAACGACGGCAAAACCTCGACCTTGCTCACCGGCGCGTGCAGCCTCGATGGCAGCGTTGAGTGCCAACAGATTGGTTTGCTCTGCAATCCCCCTGATGACATCCAGAACCTTGCCGATGTCCCGTACTTTCTCCGCCAGGTCTTTGACCATGGTGGTGGAGGTGGCGATTTCCGTTGTTGCATGGTTGATAGCTGCTACGGCGTTTCGCGCCTGATCGCGGCCGTTGCTGGCTTCCCGGCTGGTGGCTTGGGAGGCCTCGGAGGTGGACACGGCGTTGCGCGCGACTTCCTCCACGGCGGAGGTCATTTCCGTGACAGCGGTCGCTGCCTGCTGGATCTCATCGTTCTGGCGAATCAGTCCACGGCTTCCATTGTCGGTGACGGCAGTGAGTTCCTCGGCAGCTGAAGCCAGTTGGTCTGCTGCGCTGGCGATCTGCTGAATAGTGCCTTTCAGACTGCCCTGCATCTCGGCCAGAGCCGTGAGCAGTTGGCCTGCTTCGTCGCGGCCGGTGCTGACGATCTGCTGAGTCAGGTCGCCCCCGGCGATGCTTCGGGCGCTTTCAACGGCTTTGGAAATAGGGCGGCTGATTAGTCGGCTGATGAACAGGCCGAGCAAGATCGCAGCGACAAAGGCCAGCACGATGCCGATGTACAGCGACGTCTTGGCGGAAGACTCCGTCAGAACCGATTGCTTTGCCGCTTCGCTGACTTGCATGTCGTTGGAGTTGGTCATGATGGTCAATTCGTCCATGACGACGCGGTAGTTTTTCTGCAGGTCGCCGAGCAGCAATTCGCGGCCGCTCTCCAGATCGCCGGCCTTCATCAGGGCCAGATACCTTTGCACGATTGCCTGATAAACGGGCCAGGCTTTTTCCATCCGGTCGCCCGCTGCTCGTTCGTCGTCGGCGAGCTCGGTTTTACGGTATTCGGCAAAGGCTTTTTCGCTCGCCAACTGGTTGGCGCTCATCGAGGCGAGGAATTCGTCTTTTGTGCTCTGGGGCAGGTTGGCGGCTGTGGCGACGTAAAGCCGATACATGTCACGGGTCTGTCCAACGGCTTTGATTTTGGTCTGGGCGATGTTGGCGACGGCGACGAGGTTGTTGCCGAACACCGATCTGAGGCTGGTCGAGAGCTCGGTCACTCCCCGGCTTCCCAGCAGGCCCACCCCCAGGGTGATGAAGGCGCACGTGGCGAAGGCCGTGATCAATTTCGTGGAAAGTCTTGCGTCATTCAACCAACTCATAAAGGGCATCCTGCTGACATGTGGGGTCGGGACAATATCGAGTGCAGTTCGTAAGAAAATGACGTGTCGTCGTACATCTTTCGGCTGCTGAGTCCACAACTGGAGGGTTACCAGTTGTTTCTTATCTAAATATATTCCGCATCAATTCCCTTGTAACCATTGGATTAGAGCACTCAGCACATACGTACAAAAGATAGCGCTTGGCCTTTTCTGTTTATTGCCAAGTGTTACATTGTGTGAAATATTCCAGAAAAATACATACGACATCGTATCTCTTCGTCCTTGGTTTCCGAGATGACGAGGATGCCGTGTTCGTGATTTCCAGAACCGTGAAAAAAAAGAACGAAGCAGCCTAGGGTAGGACTCATGTCGCGTCGCATTGATAAAGGGAAACGCAGGGGGTACGCCTTTGCCGGATTGGTCACGCTGTTGATCACCACAGCCGGAGTTGCGCATAGTGAGGCGCTCGACAACACAGCGTCGGTGGGCAAGCGTCTGGCGGTAGCGGCTGACTGTGTGGCTTGCCATACGGCGCCAGGCGGCAAGGCTTTTGCGGGCGGCTATCCGCTCAGTTCGCCGATGGGCACCATTTACTCGACCAACATCACGCCTTCGAAAACGGCGGGTATCGGCAATTACACCTCAGAGCAATTCGCCCGCGCGGTGCGTGACGGGGTGGCGGCCGACGGCACTCGACTGTACCCGGCGATGCCCTACACCTCTTATTCGAAAATGACCGACAGCGACATTGCTGCGCTCTACGACTACTTCATGCACGAAGTGTCGCCGGTCGATACGCCGAACCAGAAAACCGCTCTGGATTTCCCGTTCAATATCCGTGCATCGATGATTGGCTGGAACGCGCTGTTTCAAAGCAAAGCACGCTTCACACCGGATCCGGCCAAGTCCGCCGAGGTCAACCGTGGCGACTATCTGGTCAACGGCCTGGCTCACTGCGACACCTGCCACACTCCACGCAACGTCCTGATGGCGGCCGACAGCGCAAAACCGTTGGCCGGCGGATCGCTGGGCAGTTGGTATGCCCCCAATATCACTTCCGACAAAGTCAGCGGCATCGGTGCTTGGTCGAGCGACGAGATCGTGGCCTATCTGCGTACCGGGCACATCGAGGGTAAGGCCCAGGCAGCGGGGCCGATGGCCGAGGCGGTGGAGAACAGTCTGCAGCATCTGAGCGATGTGGATCTCAAGGCCATCGCGGCCTACCTGCTGCAGACGGCGCCGATCAAGTCCGGGGAAACCAAAGCCCGCCACGAGTACGGTCAGGCTTCGGTCGATGAATTGACGCTGCGCGGAGGCAAACCGGGGGACAACCCGGGCTGGCATGTTTTCAGCGGCACTTGCGCCAACTGCCATCAGCCAAACGGTCAGGGCACCCGGGAATATCCATCACTCTTTCACAACACCGCCACCAGTCGCAGCGACAACCTGATCGCGGCCATCGTTTACGGCGTGCATCGCGAAGTCGACGGTGTGGCCATCGACATGCCGGCGTTTGGCCCGGAGGCGTTGTTCACCGATCGCCTGACCGATCAGCAGATTGCCGACGTCAGCAACTACGTGCTGTCGCGCTACGGCAATGCCGGCACGGTTGTTACCGCCGCCGATGTGGCGCAGGTACGGGACGGTGGCCCCAAGGCACCGCTGGCAGTGATGGCGAAGTTTACGACCCCGGCCCTCATTCTCGTGTGCTTGCTGATCGGCCTGGGCGCATGGGTCTTGATTGCACGTCGGCGCAAGGAGGCCTGAGCAATGGACACTTCAATGACGCACAAACACGTAAAAACTCAAACCGAAGGCTCGACTGGGCTCACTCGTCGCAACCTGTTGCGTGGTTCCGTGACGCTGGGGCTGGCGGCGATGATCGGCAGTGCGATGCCTTGGCAGTCGGTGCTGGCAGCCCAGGTATCGAGCGACGATTTCATTGTGCTGTCGCAGTTTCTGGTCAGTCGTGCGGTCAATCCGGTTCTGGCCGGTCGTTACTACGCCGCGCTGGACAAGCGCGCGCCTAATTTCTCGACCAACGTGATTGCCCTGAAACAATTGATCGGCGCGCAGGGGTACCGGCATGTCGATGAATATCTCGCGCAGCCGAATCCGGATCCATCGCTGCGGGCCACGGCCACCAGCATCATTTCCGCCTGGTATCTGGGCATTGTCGGTGAGCCGGCGGATGCCGAGCTGATCAGCTATTCCCTCGCCATGATGTATCAGCCCACTCACGGCATTCTCATCATTCCAACCTACGGTGGCGGCCCGGATTCATGGGGTCCCAAACCAGCAGTCATTCAGGACTCGACAGTATGAGCAGCGATCAATTCGATGCCGATGTGGTGATCATCGGTTCCGGTGTCATGGGCGGTCTGATCGCCACGGGCCTGGCCAAGGCGAACAAGTCGGTGATCGTGCTCGAGGCAGGTCCCCGTGTGAATCGCCGTGATGTGGTGGAAACGTTCCGCAATGCTCCGGTGAAACTCTCGCTGGCCAATGCCAAGCTGCAGGGCGCCGGATCGCCTTATCCGAGCATGCCCCACGCGCCCTCTACTTATGGCGACTATTTGCAGCAAGTAGGGCCGGTGAAATACAACACCTCTTATCTGCGTGTGGTGGGTGGCACCACCTGGCATTTCGGTTCTTCGTTGTGGCGCATGTTGCCTAATGATTTTCGCCTCAAGTCGTTGTATGGCCGTGGCCGTGACTGGCCGATCAGTTATGACGAACTGGAACCGTATTACGCTCGGGCTGAAATCGAACTGGGGGTTTCCGGTGTCGACGGCCAGGACGAAAGCGGGCAGGGCGGCGACGCGTATCCGCCGCGCTCGATTCCCTATCCGATGGAAGGCCTGAAACCAAGCTACATGTTCAAGCGCCTTTCGGAAATGCTCAGCAAGGGCGGGTATAACCCGATCCTCGAGCCGAACGGTCGAGCAACCCGCCCCTATGGCAAACGGCCTCCCTGCGCCGGCAACAACAACTGCAACCCGGTGTGCCCGATCGCTGCCAAGTATGACGGTTCGATGCATATCGATGAAGCCGAGCGTCATGGCGCCAAGGTGTTGGACAACTCCGTGGTCTACAAGATTGAGGCGGGCGATGACGGCAAGATCACCGCGATCTGGTACATGCGCCCCGACAAGACCAAACACAAATTGACTGCGCGCGCCTTTGTGCTGGCGGCTTACGGTATCGAGTCGCCGAAGTTGCTGTTGATGTCGACCTCGGAAAAGTATCCGAACGGGATTGCCAACTCTTCGGATCAGGTCGGGCGAAACCTGATGGATCATACCGGCATCAGCATGAACGTCATGACCAAGGAAGACATGTGGCCGGGCGAGGGGCCGACGCAATTGCTGGTGTATCTGAACAGCCGCGATGGTGCGTTCCGCAACGATTATCCAAGCTACAAGATCAAAGTTCGCAACACCGTGCCGACGTCGCAAATCACTTCGAACCTGATTGCCAAAGGCGTGCTGGGTTCGCGGCTCGATGAGCAGATCCGGCTGCAATCGGCGCGCTCCCTTAACTGGGCTGTCGACTTCGAGACCCTGCCACTGCCGGAAAACCGAGTCACCCCGAGCAAGACCAAGTTCGACGCCATCGGTCTGCCGGTTCCCGAGATCTACTACAGCGTTCCCGACTACTGGCACGCCGGTAAAGAAAAGGCGCTGGAAGACTTCAAACAGTTTGCGAAATTGCTCGACGCCGACATCCTCAGCACGGACACGGGCTTCCAGAACCGTCAGCACATCATGGGCACCACCATCATGGGCGATGACCCGAAAGACTCGGTGGTAGACCGCGATTGCCGCAGTCACGACCATTCGAACCTGTTCATTGCGGGCACGAGCGTCATGCCATCGTCCTCCTGCGTGAACCCGACGCTGACAGGTGCGGCATTGAGTATCCGGATTGCCGATGTGTTGGTGTCGGAGGTCTGAGAAACGCCCTGAAGTACAAAGCCCCACGCAGAGCTGTCTGGTGGGGCTTTTTTGTATCTCTCAATCTTGCAGGAGGAAGGGCTAGAAAATTTCAGCTCCACCCTCTGCTTTTCCAATCGAGGTTGTGACGTTCGTGAAATGTCGGCGGCCGTTGACTGAGAAGCCCCGTTCGGGATCCTGAGACCCAGGCTTGCGCAATGTCAGCAAGGCGGGCAATCCGTCTTTCTCGCTGTAACTCCCAAACCAATTATTTAGCCTTGCGATGAAGCACTCGTTGTCGATGAAGACTGGCAAGTCCATGACGGTTTCTACTGCGTAGTAACCTGCACCGTAACTGTAGTAGTCGTCATCACCCGAGCCCGATGCAGGAATGGGGCAGAGGGGGCCTTTGTGTTGGCTGGGTTGTTGAGGTTTACCAGCACCCGATTGGGTCAGGGCTTTCATTAGAGTCTTTCGCAAGACTGGTTCCAGTACGTAGCTGGTACTGCTTTCCTCGGAAAATTGATTACTCGGCACGATCAACTTGTAGTCATACCGAACCGTCACTGTTGGTATTTGGCTGTTGATCTTCAGGGGATTGAGCAGGTAGATCTGATCGACACCGTATGACCCGTTGCGATAGGCGAGATATATCCTTCCATGAGATTTGATCCAGGCTGCCGATTGGTTGGCGCCTCGATCATTGGTGGAGAACAACGAGCTGCCGGCGCTGGCGTCTGGATCGTAGGGAGCCAGCCTTCTGGTGAACCGTTCTCCATCGCGACGGAAGGTTTCATAGAAGCTGAAGAGGCCGGTACCACCGGTGTAGGTTGAAACGATCAGATCCCGTTGACCGTCGCCGTCCAGGTCTATCAATGAGTAATTCGCCTGACCTTGCTCGGCATCAGCATCGAGGCCGGAAGCGTTAAGCGCTTTCCATTCATCCTGGGTGACGCCCTTGGGAATGCTTTTGGGGAAGACTGTCTGATCCTCGGCAGGGTCGTCATTTGGATCGCCGGAGAATGAGGTTTCGCCTTTTTCGCTGGTGAGAGAGCCAAGTACCCGCTCCAGCGCAAACTCTGGATTCTCCTTGCTCATCTCCCGAACCCGCTGCTGCAGATCCTCCATGACCTGTTTATCAGTGTCGTCGGGTCTATAAGCAACCGCCTCTATCCACTGCGCATGCAAGACCTGCAAGCGATCCCGATAGTGCTGGCTCAGGCAGTCGATATTGTCAGCGCACTCATTCCGTTCGCTCAGCCACCGACGCTGGGTCTTCTTCAGTTCGGCCTGCGTCTGCGGCGCCGCATTCATCAACTTGCGATAAACCGATCCCATCTGCACATCCAGCTCATACAGCGGCTTCTGCGCGCAAATCGCATTCTCCACAACACTCACAGCCTTTGTGCAGTCCATTCCGCTCGCCAGTGCCTGCTGGAAAAACAGCAGTGCGCAGGCCGACACGATGTAGCGTCCTTTGATGTACACGATGAAAACCTTGAAGTAGGAGGGTGAGAGCAGGCGGGCAGGGTAATCGCTGTGCAACGAATCTTGAAGCCCCGCTTCAAGAGAACCGTTGATCCGGCCGATAACACGTTCGGTGACTTCAGAGTCGCACGAAATCGCTTGATAGCATTTGGCCGGCAGCTATCATCTGCGCGCCTGAAATTTGCCCCCGGTCCATCCTCTTCAATTGCCTGGAAATCCTCGATGCTGTCGTATCACCAAAAGAGTTTTCTGATCGTCGATGATTTCTCGGATTTCCGCAGTTCCGTACGCTCGATGTTGCGCGAGCTGGGCGTCAAGGACGTGGACACCGCCGATACCGGTGAACAGGCGCTGAAAATGTGCGCGCAGAAGTCCTATCACTTCATCCTCCAGGACTTCCACCTCGGTGACGGCAAGAAAAACGGCCAGCAGGTACTGGAAGACCTGATGGTGGACAAGCTGATCAGTCACGAAGCGGTGTTTGTGATGGTCACTGCCGAGACCAGTCAGGCGATGGTGCTCAGTGCCCTGGAGCACGAGCCGGACGCTTACCTGACCAAGCCGTTCAACCGCATCGGCCTGGCTCAGCGTCTTGAACGCCTGGAGCAGCGCAAGACGCTGCTCAAGCCGATTCTGCAAGCCCTCGACCGTGGCAAACCGGTCGAGGTGCTCAACGCCTGTATCGCCCTGTGCAAGCAGGACATCCGCTATTCGCCGCTGTGCCTGCGTTACCGCGCCGATGCCTTGCGCGACATGAATCAGAACGAAGCGCTCGAGCGGCTGTATGACAGCATCATCGCCGACCGGCCGCTGCCGTGGGCCTTTGCCGGTCTGGGCAAGTTGCTGTTCAAGCGCGGTCAGATTGCCCAGGCCAAAGGCGTGTATGAAAAAGCCCTGAAAGTGTTCCCGATGATGCCGGCGCTGTACGACGGCATGGCGGATGTCCTGGTGGCCGAAGGCGATACCAAGGGCGCGCAACAGGTGCTGGAAGAGGCGATCCGTCTGTCGCCTCTGGCTGTGCGCCGCCAGGCATTGCTCGGCAAGCTGGCAATGGCCAACGAGGATTTCGACACGGCGTCTCGGGCCTACCGTCAGGCCGTGTCCCAAGGCGCGCAGTCGCGCTTCAAGGACCCGGAGAGCAATCTCGGCCTGGCCCATGCGCTGATCAGCAAGGGCAGTGAGAAAGGCCTCGATACCCGCACGCGACTGGAGATCAACACCACCCTCAGTGCCGTGGCCAAGGAGAACCCGACCGACCCGGGCCTGCAGATTCGGGCGCGCCTGATGAAGGCCACCAGTCTGCTGCTCAACGACGCCGAGACTGCCGAGAAGCTCACCGAGCAGGCGCTGATGCGTCTCGATGGCATGGAGCAGTTCATGAGCCCCGAGGCGGCGTTGCTGGTCGCCAAGCAATTGCAGATGCTCGGCCAGGCCGAGGCGGGCACGTCGATGCTCAAGAGCTGCGCGGAAATCTACGGCGATGACCCGACGGTGATGAAAGACATCGCCAAGCTTACCGACGACCCGACTATTCTCAGCTCCAGTAACGCGGCCGCCGACCTCAACCGTCAGGGCGTGCGCGTGTACAAGACCGGCAACCTGGTGGAGGCCCGTGAGGTGTTCCGCAAGGCGCTGAAGATGCAACCGAAGAACATCAGTATTGCGCTGAACATGGCGCAGTCGCTGCTGCACGGCACCGACACCAGTGTGCCGTCGGCGGAGCTGGAAGAATGTCGGGCCTGCCTGAAGCTGGTGGGCATGATGCCCGACACCGACGCGCGTTATTCGCGTTATCAGAAGCTGAAAAGCAAGGCGTTTGGCGAATGAACCAAGACGAGCAGGCACTGGATTTTTCCACGGTGATTGCCTCCACCGTGCACGACATGAAGAACTCTCTGGCCATGCTGATGCAGGCCCACAGCCAATGGCTGGCGCGTCTGCCCGAGGATCAGCGCAAGGTGCCGGAGCAGGGTGTGATCGACTTCGAGTTCGCTCACCTCAACGGCATGCTGGTGCAGTTGCTCGGGCTGTACAAGCTCGGGGTCAACCAGATGCCGTTGCAGCCGGCGTATCACGAGCTGGACGATTTCATCGAGGCGCAACTGGCGGCTCATCAAGAGGTTTTCGCCAGCCGTGGAATCATTGCGACTTACGAAGTCGACCCGCTGAGTCCCCTGGGTTTCTTCGACCGTGAACTGATCGCCTCGGTGCTCGGCAATTGCATCAACAATGCGATTCGCTACGCCCGTGAATCGCTGCTGATCACCGTCAGCGACGAGGCCGGGCAACTGGTGTTGAGCATCAACGACGACGGCGATGGTTACCCGGCCGAGATGCTAGAGCGTCAGGCCGATTATGTGCAGGGCATCAATCACAGCAGCGGCAGTACCGGCCTCGGTCTGTACTTCGCCGGGCGCATCGCGGCGCTGCATCAGCGCAACGGTGTTGGCGGCCGCACCGAGATCCGCAATGGCGGGCCGTTGGGTGGCGGGGTGTTCAGTATTTACCTGCCCTGAATCACGGATTCATCGACTCGAAGTCTTTTTGTTGGCCGCTGCTTGATATTCCGAACAGCTGAAGCCTATTTTGTCCGGGTCGCCGTTCGCGGCTCGCACAATAACAAGGATTGCGTCATGACAACCGATGGCCAGCGTTCACTCGCGCAGCGATTGACGGGCATTGATGAGATTGAATGTGTCACGCCGGATTTGAACGGCGTACCACGAGGCAAGGTAATGACCGCCGAGGGTTTCCTCGAAGGGCGGCGTTTGCAGATGGCCCGGGGGGTGCTGCTGCAATGCATCATGGGGGGCTATCCCGCTGCGCGGTTCTACGGCAGCGATGACGGCGATCTGGCGCTGGTGGCCGACCCTGCGCAAATCCATCCTTTGCCGTGGAGCCAGGAGCCGCGTGCGCTGGCCATCTGTGATGCCGACGAACTGACCGGCGAAAGCTCCAACCTGTCGACCCGTGGTCAGCTCAAGAAAGTCATTGCCCGCTACGCAGCCCTCGGCCTGGCGCCGGTGGTGGCGACTGAACTCGAATTCTTTGTGTTCGCTCCCAACACTGACCCGACCCAGCCGTTCCAGCCGCCAGTCGGTCTCGACGGTCGTCGCGAGGACGGTCACTCGGCGTTCAGCGTCAGTTCCAACAACGGTCTGCGACCGTTCTTCAGTGAAGTCTACAAATGCATGGCGGCCCTGGGTCTGCCACGCGATACCTTCATGCACGAAATGGGCGTCAGCCAGTTCGAGATCAACCTGCTGCACGGTGATCCGCTGTTGCTGGCCGACCAGACCTTCCTGTTCAAGCATCTGCTCAAGGAAGTCGCGCTCAAGCATGGCCTGACCGTGGTCTGCATGGCCAAGCCGCTGGCGCACACACCGGGCAGTTCGATGCACATCCACCAGAGCATCGTCGAAATCGGCAGCGGCAAGAATGTATTCAGCGACGAGAACGGTCAGCCGACCGCGATGTTTCGTCACTTCATCGGTGGGCAGCAGGCGGGCATGGCCGACTTCACTGCGTTGTTCGCGCCGAACGTCAATTCCTACCAGCGTCTGTGCCATCCGTTTGCGTCGCCGAATAACGCTTGCTGGTCTCACGATAACCGCGCTGCTGGCCTGCGGATTCCGGCCAGTTCGCCGGTCGCACGTCGGGTCGAGAACCGTTTGCCGGGCGCCGATGCCAACCCTTACCTGGCAATTGCCGCAAGTCTGGCGGCCGGTCTGCACGGTATTGAACATGAGCTGGAACCGAGTGCGCCGATCCAGGGTGAGTTCGAAGTGCCGGACAATCTTTCGCTGCCGTGCACGTTGCACGCGGCGCTCGAACGTCTGAAGCGCAGCCAGCTTGCAAAGGAACTGTTTGGCAAGGAGTTCATCGAAGGCTACATCGCTTCGAAGACCATGGAGTTGACCAGTTTCTTTGATGAAATCACTCCCTGGGAACGGCGTGTTCTAGCTGCCCAGGCCTGACGAACTGTCGCCATCGGGCTATCGTTTGGTAGCCCGATACTCACCGCAAGGAGCCGCTCGGAACGCCGATGCGCCAAATCTGGAAATCCTTTCGAGCGCTGTATTTCGCCTCGCTGATGATGTTGATCGGCTCGGGCCTTCTTTCTACTTATCTGGCCTTGCGCCTGGCGGCCGACCATGTCGACGGACTGTGGGTCGGTGCGTTGATGGCGGCCAACTATTTCGGTCTGGTGCTGGGTGGCAAGATCGGTCACCGCTTGATCGCGCGGGTCGGCCATATTCGCGCCTACTCGGCGTGTGCCGGGATCGTCGGCGCGGCGGTGCTCGGTCATGGTCTGGTTGACTGGTTGCCGGCCTGGCTGGTGCTGCGGACCATCGTCGGTCTCGGCATGATGTGCCAGTACATGGTGATCGAGAGCTGGCTGAACGAGCAGGCCGACGCCAACCAGCGCGGCGTGGTGTTCAGCGGCTACATGATTGCCTCATACCTGGGGCTGGTGCTCGGGCAACTGATTCTGGTCATGCACCCGGGGCTGGGCCTGGAACTGTTGATGCTGGTCGCCCTGTGTTTTGCGCTGTGTCTGGTGCCGGTGGCGCTGACCCGGCGGATTCACCCGGCGCCGTTGCATCCGGCCCCGATGGAGCCGCGCTTCTTTATCAAACGCGTGCCTCAGTCATTGAGTACGGTGCTGGGGGCCGGCCTGATCATCGGTTCGTTCTACGGTCTGGCGCCGCTCTATGCGTCGCAGCAAGGGCTGTCCACCGAGCAGGTCGGTCTGTTCATGGGTACCTGCATCTTTGCCGGGCTACTGGTGCAATGGCCGCTGGGCTGGTTATCCGACCGTTATGACCGGGCCTTGCTGATCCGCTGCTTCGCCGGATTTCTGGCCGTAGCCGCGTTGCCGCTGGCGATCCTGCCGCAGGTGCCACTGGAAGTCTTGTTCGGTGTCGGTTTTCTGTGCTCGCTGGTGCAGTTCTGTCTGTACCCGCTGGCCGTGGCGTTTTCCAACGACCATGTCGAAGGGGATCGGCGGGTGTCGCTGACGGCGATGCTGCTGGTGACCTACGGGGTCGGCGCCAGTATCGGGCCGTTGTTGGCCGGCGTATTGATGAAACTGTTCGGCAGTCAGAGCCTGTATGCGTTCTTCACCTTTTTCGCGCTGGTGCTGGTGTGGCGCATCCGGCCGAAAGCCGTGACCAATCTGCATCAGGTCGACGACGCACCGCTGCATCACGTGGCGATGCCGGACAGCATGTCCAGTTCGCCGCTGGTGGCGGCGCTCGATCCGCGGGTCGATGAGCAAGTGGTGCAGGAGCAGATGCAGAATAACGTCGCGCCTGAACCGGCGCCTGAGCCTGTCACTGAATCTGAATCACCTGTGGAGCCCGAGACCGGCAACGACAATCCTGCGCCGGATATCAGTGGCGCCAGGCCTTGATCCTGAAAAAGCACCTGGCATAAAAAAACGGGCAGTCACCGCAAGGGACTGCCCGTTTTTCATGGCGCGGACGAATCAGAGATCGTCTTTGTCGAAACGCCGTGCTTCACGTTGCAACTGATAGACGAAACGCTCGACGTTGCGCGCCGCCGGGCCGCTGATGTTGTGAAAACGCAGGCCGGCGAAGGTGATGTTGAGTTTTTCTTCGAAGTGCAGGTAGCGCAATTCGACCGCAGCTGGCTGATTGCCGAACAGTGGCGGGGCGATCAGGCGATCGTAGACCTGGCCCAGTTGCAGGCGATCGGTAATATCGCCTTCAAAG
Organism: Pseudomonas sp. SDO52101_S400; assembly: GCF_054071635.1. NCBI lineage: Bacteria > Pseudomonadati > Pseudomonadota > Gammaproteobacteria > Pseudomonadales > Pseudomonadaceae > Pseudomonas > Pseudomonas sp. SDO52101_S400. Next base: position 17,378 of record NZ_JBSVWF010000059.1, read on the forward strand.
CGCAGCTTGCAGCCGGTGGCGGAAATATCCAGCAGTTTGCCGCCGATGGGCGACTTGAGCTTTTCACCACCGAGTTCGACGCTGACCAGATCGGTCAGCTTCAGGGCCGCGCGGAAGGCATTGCGGCGCTGGTGGTAAACCACTTCGGTGGGCATCTCGCCAATGTAAAAGCGGTCACCGTCGGACTCTTTGATATCCAGCGTGCCGTTGCATTCCCAGGCGATGCGTACGCCATCATGGAAGCCTTCGACCTTGAACGGCTCGCCGGCCAGCAGGAAGCGTTCGCCATCGCGCGGGATCATTTCATCCAGGGCGATCGTGGCGGTTTCCCGGTCAACCTTGATCAGGTAGCTCTGGAAGCGCTGGCTGCGTTCGTGGAAGGTGATGATCAGCGGATCGTGGCTCTCTTGCAGCTGGCGCAGGTTGCTGGAGATTTCCAGAGGCGTGGTAAGCACCTTTGGTGGCTGCGGAGAATCATCCGCGCTGAGGACGTTGGACACGTTAAATCAATCTCCAGACAAAATTTGACTACGGCTGGCCAGTATTTTGCCAGCATGTTTCGCGCGTTGATAGGGCGCAAGCATAGAAGAAAGAATCACGCCTGACTGAGCGCGCGCGGTTTCTGCAGTTTGGAGAAAGTGCCACTGGCATCATAGAGCGCGGGTGGCTCGCCGCCGGTGAGGATTTTCAGCTGATTGGCCGTGGCGGCCTGCTGAATCACGATCGACTGGCCATTTTTGGCGTTGGTCGCCTGGCACTGGGCGATCAGATCAGTCAGAACGTCGCTCTGGGTCAGCAACTGCTCGCCGATGCTCGACTGGCTGGCCAGTTGTTCCAGGCCCTGGCGGTCGAGCGACAGATTGAGGCTGGCGAGGATTTCGCTGCGCTTGCGGCCATGCTGCTCAAGCAGAATGATCAATGCCTGTTTGCGCGCCAGGATTTCTTCCAGCAGCGGCATGTCACGACCATGCAAGGCGAGGGACTCGGATTGCAGTAACTCCAGCAATTGTTGAGCTGGAGCAAAGTCGTCGGTGATCAGTTGCAATAAAGTAGTGTCGTGCATGGCTGGCCTTGGGTTTTAAGCGTCCAAAAGCCTGGCGCTGACCGAGGCCTAGCGCTGGGCTTCGAAGTTGAGCAGTTTGCTGGCTACACGGTTGCTGTCGACTTTATAGCTGCCATCGGCAATCGCTGCTTTCAACTCGGCCACGCGGGCTTTGTCGACGGCAGGCTGATCGCGCAGCTTGTCAGTGACCTTCTGCAACTGTTGAGCCTCATTGCTGAGGTGTACCGATTCCCCGCTTTTAGCGGTACTGGCCTGTTCGGCCGGGGTATTCAGCGGCGCGGAAGTGCCGGTCTCGGCGGTTTCCTTGGGCGCGCTGGTACGTGTACTGCCCGTAAGTGACGAGGAGCTGTTCAAACGGCTGAAATCGATGACCATGTTAAAAACCTCTGGGAATTTGGACGCTTGCCATGTTCTCGGCCATCCCCTGGAAAACTTTAGGCTCTTTTACCAATGAGCCTGCATGCGCCGCACAGATCCTGCTGCGGCACAGTTTAGGGAACAGCTCACGCTGGCGCCAGTTTTCTGCGCGATCACTCACGAGGCTTTCCTGTCATTGCTCCAATCGTTGCTCACATTGCCACTTCCACCTGGCCCGGCGCCATGACCTGCGCCTTTATAACCCGTTGGGAATTAAGGTTTTTCACTCGAATCTGTTCTTTCAGGCCGCCGTTGGACAGAGCCTCGCCCGGCATGCGCACGGAGAGTGTGCCACTGCGGGCGGTAATCACCACTTGGTCGCCTTTGCGAACGACTTCCGCCTGTTCCAGATGCACGAGGGTAATCACTTGGTCGGCGACCGTTGGTCGGGTCAATTTTTGCCCGATCGCCTCATCCACCGACGTCAGGAAACCCTGGTTGATCAGGCTCACATCATGCTCGCGCAGGGTCACGTCCTGGGGCTCGATGATGCCGGCGCGCTTGAGCGGGCGAGTGGTGGTCACGACCGGGCGAAACAGGCGGACTTGAGCGGGCACGAATACTGTCCAGGGGGAGGCACCTTCACAGCGAACCTTGACCGTTACGCGCCCCAAAGGACGTGCCGGGCTCTCCAGCGACGCTGTCAATTCCTTGTCGCACATAGGCATGCGCATGCGCGGATCGAGCTGCTTGACCTCGATTTCATAACGCCCTTCCGTTTGACTGGTAGCCAGATAGTCTTCTACGGTGAATTCAAGAAAGCCCTGAGTGACGCCGATAAGCATGTCAGGCAAGGTAACCGCATCAGCAATGGCAGGGCTGCCCGCGAAAAACAGGCAAGCGGCAGACACCGCGCAAAGTCCTCTGCGAAGGGGGGATGTCAGGCGTCGGAAAAATGTCGTTTGAGTGTTCATAAGAGTTAAAAAGCAAGCGCCGTGCCGTTTAGCAATGAATGTGCGTCGCAACAACACTTGGCGTTGGTGTAGGAGTCTGGGCATGGCTGGTGTAATGGATTCGGTGAACCAGCGCACGCAACTGGTGGGGCAGAATCGCCTGGAGCTGTTGTTGTTCCGTCTCGACGGCCAGCAGCTCTACGGGATCAACGTGTTCAAGGTTCGGGAAGTGCTGCAGTGCCCGCAACTGACGCTGATGCCCAAGTCCAGTCCTGTCGTGTGCGGGGTGGCGAATATCCGGGGGGCGACCATTCCGATCCTTGATCTGGCAATGGCAACCGGTTCCGGGGCGTTGAAAGACAAGAACAGTCCGTTTGTGATCATCACGGAATACAACACCAAGACCCAGGGTTTCCTGGTGCGCTCGGTGGAACGTATCGTCAACATGAACTGGGAAGAGATCCATCCGCCACCCAAGGGGACCGGTCGCGATCATTACCTGACTGCTGTGACTCGGGTGGACAATCAGTTAGTCGAAATCATCGACGTCGAAAAGGTGCTGGCGGAAGTCGCACCGACACCGGAAGCGATTTCGGTCGGCGTGGTGGATGTCGAGACCCAGAGCAAGGCGCTGTCTCTGCGGGTGCTGACGGTCGATGACTCGTCGGTGGCGCGCAAGCAGGTGACGCGTTGCCTGCAGACGGTTGGTGTCGAAGTGGTGGCGCTGAACGACGGCAAGCAGGCGCTGGATTACCTGCGTAAGCTGGTCGATGAGGGCAAGAAGCCGGAAGAAGAGTTCCTGATGATGATCTCCGACATCGAGATGCCGGAGATGGACGGGTACACCCTGACGGCTGAAATCCGCAGCGACCCTCGCATGCAAAAGCTTCATATCATCCTGCATACTTCGTTGTCGGGTGTGTTCAACCAGGCGATGGTCAAGAAGGTCGGTGCCGATGACTTCCTGGCCAAATTCCGTCCTGATGACCTGGCATCCCGGGTAGTCGACCGGATCAAAGCAGCAGATATCAGCTAGGGACTTTTCGTCCCCGGCGATCAACACGATTTAAGAGGCGGCATCATTTGTCTACGGGTAATTTGGATTTCGAACAGTTCCGGGTCTTCCTGGAAAAAGCCTGTGGCATTTTGCTCGGTGAAAACAAGCAGTACCTGGTCTCGAGCCGTCTCAACAAACTGATGGAGCAGCAAGGCATCAAGTCCCTGGGTGAGCTGGTACAGCGCATCCAGACCCAGCCGCGCAGCGGTTTGCGCGAGCAGGTGGTCGATGCCATGACGACCAACGAGACCCTGTGGTTTCGCGACACCTATCCGTTTGAAGTCTTGAAGAACAAGGTGCTGCCCGAGGCGATCAAGGCGGCTCCCAACCAGCGTCTGCGGATCTGGTCGGCGGCCTGTTCGTCGGGTCAGGAACCCTATTCGCTGTCGATGTCGATCGACGAGTTCGAACGGACCAACATCGGTCAGTTGAAGATGGGCGTACAGATCGTTGCCACGGATCTGTCCGGCAGCATGCTGACCAACTGCAAGACCGGCGAGTACGACAGCCTGGCGATCGGTCGCGGTTTGTCCGCTGATCGTCTGCAACGCTACTTCGACCCGAAAGGGCCGGGGCGCTGGGTGATCAAGGCACCGATCAAGAACCGGGTGGAGTTCCGCTCGTTCAACTTGCTCGACAGCTACGCAAGCCTTGGCAAGTTCGACATCGTGTTCTGCCGCAACGTGCTGATCTACTTCTCCGCCGAGGTGAAGAAAGACATCCTGTTGCGCATTCACAGCACGCTGAAGCCGGGCGGTTATCTGTTCCTCGGCGCTTCCGAAGCGCTGAACGGTTTGCCGGATCATTACCAGATGGTCCAGTGCAGCCCGGGGATCATTTACCAGGCGAAGTGACTGGCACCGGCAACACAAAAAACGGGAGTCCTCAGGGGCTCCCGTTTTTTTATGCCTGACGGTTTTCGCGGTGACGGCAAGCGGCAGAAAAGCGGCATCCGGCGGAAACCCGTTGCCGCTTTTCTGGCATTGCCGCCTTGCCGATCCCCTGCAAAGCCCCGGAATCCGGGGCTTTTTAAAACTGGCACGACGCTTGCTATAACCCTGTTACGAAAAACCCGGTCACCTGAAGGTTCCCGACATGAGCATCAGCTTCGATAAAGCGCTCGGAATTCATGAAAAAGCCCTGGGCTTCCGCGCCCAGCGTGCCGAAGTCCTGGCCAACAACATCGCCAACGCCGACACCCCGAACTACAAGGCTCGGGATCTGGATTTCTCCAAAGTGCTCGAAGCACAGAGCCAGAAGAACGCCAACGGCACCATCGCCCTGAACATGACCAACAGCCGTCACATCGAAGCTGAAGGCCTGGGCAATGGCGACGAGTCGCTGATGTATCGCACGCCGATGCAACCATCGATCGACCAGAACACCGTTGACGCACAGCTGGAACAGTCGAACTACGCGGAAAACGCTGTCGGCTTCCAGGCCAGCTTCACGCTGCTCAACAGCAAATTCAAAGGGCTGGTGTCAGCCCTGCGCGGAGAGTAATCCATGTCCCTGTCCAGCGTTTTCAACATTGCCGGCAGCGGCATGAGCGCACAGACCACGCGTTTGAACACCGTGGCTTCGAACATCGCCAACGCCGAAACCGTCTCGTCGAGCATCGACCAGACCTATCGCGCCCGTCACCCGGTGTTCGCCACCATGTTCCAGGGCGGCCAGAGCGGCGGCAGCAACTCGCTGTTCCAGAACCAGGACGCTGCAGGCCAGGGCGTACAGGTGCTCGGCGTGGTCGAAGACCAGAGCAATCTCGAGGCGCGTTACGAGCCGAACCATCCGGCTGCCGACGCCAAGGGCTACGTCTACTACCCGAACGTCAACGTGGTGGAAGAAATGGCCGACATGATTTCCGCGAGCCGGTCCTTCCAGACCAACGCCGAAATGATGAACACCGCCAAAACCATGATGCAGAAGGTGCTGACCCTCGGTCAGTGATAAGGGGCGACTGCCATGAGTGTTACCGATACCACCAGCAGCCTGACGATGAACGACATACTGGCCAACTCTTCGAAGAAGACCAGTAGCACGACCACCGGCGGCATCGCTTCGGCTACCAACAGCGCCACCGGCGGCCAGGCCCTGGGCAAGGATGCGTTCCTGCAATTGCTGGTAACCCAGCTGAAAAACCAGAACCCTCTCGACCCGCAGGACAACAGTGCATTCGTTGCCCAGCTCGCGCAGTTCAGCAGCCTCGAGGGGATCACCACCCTCAACAGCACCGTGAGTTCGCTGGCCGGCAACTACAACTCGTCGCAAGCCTTGCAGGCTTCGTCGCTGGTTGGCCGTAACGTGATCGTGCAGACCAACTCGGTCCAGCTCGACGATCCGAGCAAAGGCATGACCGGTTCGGTCACCGTTCCGTCGTCGATTGCCGGCGGCACCGTCAGCATCACCGACAGCAGCGGCACGGTCGTTCGCACCATCGATCTGGGCAGTCGCGCCGCAGGCAATGCGAGCTTCACCTGGGACGGCAAGGACAAGGACGGCAACCTGGTGAAGACCGGTACCTATACCGTCAAGGCCAACGCCTCGATCAATGGCACCTCGACCGATATGGCGACCTACCTGCCGGCCACCGTCACCAGCGTGACGATCAGCCAGACCGGCGGCGAGCTGATGCTCAACCTGTCCGGCAAGGGCACCGTCGCCCTGTCCAAAGTACAAACCATTGGTATATAGAGCCGACTAACCGGCACAAAGGAGTGGAATATGTCTTTCAATATCGGCCTTAGCGGTCTCTATGCAGCCAACAAGCAACTGGACGTGACCGGCAACAACATCGCCAACGTCGCGACTGCCGGTTTCAAATCGTCCCGTGCGGAATTCGAAGACGTTTACTCGGCGACTCGCCTGGGTAGCGGCAGCAAGGTCATCGGCAACGGCGTGCGCCTGGCCAACGTTTCCCAGCAGTTCACCCAGGGTGACATCAACAACACCGGCAACGTGCTGGACATGGGGATCAACGGGTCCGGCTTCTTCACCCTGAGCAACAACGGTTCGGTGTCCTACACCCGTGCCGGTACGTTCAAGGTCGACAAGGACGGCTACATCACCAACACCGACTACACCTCGCGTCTGCAGGGCTATGGTGTGGATTCCAACGGCAAGATCATCAACGGCGTGTTGACCGACCTGAAGATCGATACCTCGAACCTGGCGCCGAAGTCCACCTCGCTGGTGACGTCGACCATCAACCTGAACTCGACCGCTCCGGTGATCGACGATACTGTGGCGGCCGGCAAATTCGACCCGACCAACACGGCGACCTACACCAAGTCGTTCAGTACTCCGATCTATGACAGCCAAGGCAACCAGCACACCATGGATCAATACATGGTCAAGACCGGTGCCAACACCTGGAAGGTCTACACCCTGGTGGACGGTCGTAACCCGGATGCTACCGGCAGTGATCCAAAGGTCACCGCGCCAGTCGCTTCTACCATGACCTTCGACTCCACTGGCAAGCTGACTCAGGTCAGCACTCCTCCAGCCACGATCAGCAGTGACCTGAAGCTCACTGGCTGGGTGCCCGGGACTGTGACCAATGGTGTCTGGGCTGCCAACGGCGCTTCGGCGAACCCGGCCGGCATCACCATCTCCATGGCCAAGACCACTCAGTACAATGCTGATACTGCGCGTTCGATTCCGACCCAGGATGGTTACGCCACCGGCCAGATCACCAACCTGACCATCGACGGTACCGGTACCCTGTTCGCCAACTTCAGCAACAACCAGAGCAAGGCCATCGGCCAGGTTGCGCTGGCCAGCTTCACCAACGAGCAGGGCCTGCAGCCTATCGGTGGTACTAGCTGGAAAGAGACTTTCGCTTCGGGTATCCCGGGCTACGATGCGCCGGAAACCGGCACCCTGGGTTCGGTCGTATCCAACTCGCTGGAAGAGTCGAACGTTAACCTGACCAACGAGCTGGTGGACCTGATCAAGGGCCAGAGCAACTATCAGGCGAACGCCAAGACCATCTCCACCCAGAGCACCATCATGCAGACCATCATTCAGATGACCTGATTTTTGGTTGTTCAAGGAGCCCCTCTTTTGAGGGGCTTTTTTTTGCCTGTAGTGGCGTCCTGGTGGACGACCATGCTTTGGTTGATTGGGGTGAATATCCGTTTCTTTGGGTGTGGCGGCTGGCGGTTTCGCCCTTACGGCGACTCACTTTTTTGACAAACGCCTCAAAAAAGTAAGCAAAAAAACGCTTGCTCCTACGTTCGGCCCGCTCGCTGAGGCTCGGGGTTCCTTCGCTCCGGGATTCATCCGGGGGGCATCGCCTACGGTTTGCTTCGCTGCACCTCCTCTCGATGTGTTTGGCTTCGCCAAACGGTCGCTGCGCTCCCACCCCGGATAAATCCCTCCACTCAGCCTTCCGACGTCGCCCGAAAATCAAAAGCGTTACTCGAGCTAACGCTCATCGTGTTGAGTGGTGGAGAGCGAAAGCAGAAGCGGAAGCAGGAGCAGGAGCAGGAGCGGGAGCGGGAGCAGGAGCAGGAGCAGGAGCAGGAGCAGGAGCAGGAGCGGGAGCGGGAGCGGGAGCGGGAGCAGGAGCAGGAGCAGAGAAAGCAGGAGTTGAGTTGCATGCGTTTCAAAACCCAAGTTCAACTCGGTATTTCAAGTCGGCGTATCTCTCAAAAACAACTCGGTCGGTTCCCTCTCCCTCCGGGAGAGGGCTAGGGTGAGGGGGCTTTTGGCTTTTTTCACGGGCAAAAGAAAACCCCCGACAAACCAGAAGTCTGTCGGAGGCTTCTCGATCAGGCATCTCGCAACGCCTGACTCAGCTCAGCTTATTGGCAAGCTTCGCAATCCGGCTCGTCGATGGCGCAAGCCTTCGGTACTGGAGCAGGGCCGGCAGGCGCTGCCAGGACCGAATCGTCACCGTGGTTGCCGCCGCTGGAAACAGCGTTCAGCTTGCCGGTGTTGATGGTCGACTTCTCGGTGCTGGTCGCGGCCAGGGCACGGAGGTAGTAGGTGGTTTTCAGACCACGGTACCAGGCCATGCGGTAGGTCACGTCGAGTTTCTTGCCCGATGCGCCAGCGATGTACAGGTTCAGCGACTGGGCCTGGTCGATCCACTTCTGACGGCGGCTGGCGGCGTCAACGATCCACTTGGTGTCCACTTCGAACGCGGTCGCGTAGAGCTCTTTGAGTTCTTGCGGGATGCGCTCGATCTGCTGAACCGAACCGTCGTAGTACTTCAGGTCGTTGATCATGACCGAGTCCCACAGACCGCGAGCCTTCAGGTCGCGAACCAGGTACGGGTTGATCACGGTGAATTCGCCCGACAGGTTCGATTTCACATACAGGTTCTGATAGGTCGGTTCGATCGACTGCGATACGCCAGTGATGTTGGCGATGGTCGCGGTCGGTGCGATGGCCATGATGTTCGAGTTACGGATGCCTTTCTGTACACGGGCGCGAACCGGTGCCCAGTCCAGGGACTCGGTCAGGTCGACGTCGATGTACTTCTGGCCACGTGCTTCGATCAGGATCTGTTGCGAATCCAGCGGCAGCACGCCTTTGGACCACAGCGAACCCTGGAACGTCTCGTACGAGCCGCGCTCGTCAGCCAGGTCGCAGGACGCCTGGATCGCGTAGTAGCTGACCGCTTCCATCGACTTGTCGGCGAACTCGACGGCAGCGTCGGAACCGTAAGGGATGTGCTGCAGGTACAGCGCGTCCTGGAAGCCCATGATGCCCAGGCCGACCGGACGGTGACGGAAGTTGGAGTTCTTCGCCTGCGGTACCGAGTAGTAGTTGATGTCGATCACGTTGTCGAGCATGCGAACGGCGACGTCGATGGTGCGCTTGAGCTTGGCGGTGTCCAGCTTGCCGTCGACGATGTGGTTCGGCAGGTTGATCGAGCCCAGGTTGCAGACCGCGATCTCGTCCTTGTTGGTGTTCAGGGTGATCTCGGTGCACAGGTTCGAGCTGTGAACCACGCCGACGTGCTGCTGTGGGCTGCGCAGGTTGCACGGGTCCTTGAAAGTCAGCCATGGGTGGCCGGTTTCGAACAGCATGGACAGCATCTTGCGCCACAGGTCTTTGGCCTGGATGGTCTTGAACAGCTTGACCTTGCCCGGGTACTCGGTCAGGGCTTCGTAGTACTCGTAGCGCTCTTCGAAGGCCTTGCCGGTCAGGTCGTGCAGGTCCGGTACTTCGGATGGCGAGAACAGGGTCCACTTGCCGTCATCGAAGACACGCTTCATGAACAGGTCAGGGATCCAGTTGGCGGTGTTCATGTCGTGGGTACGACGACGATCATCACCGGTGTTCTTGCGCAGCTCGATGAACTCTTCGATGTCCATGTGCCAGGTTTCCAGGTAGGCACACACAGCGCCTTTGCGCTTGCCACCCTGGTTAACGGCAACAGCGGTGTCGTTCACCACTTTCAGGAATGGCACGACGCCTTGCGACTTGCCGTTGGTGCCCTTGATGTACGAACCCAGTGCACGCACAGGCGTCCAGTCGTTGCCCAGGCCGCCGGCGAATTTCGACAGCATGGCGTTGTCGTGGATCGCATGGTAAATGCCCGACAGGTCATCCGGAACGGTGGTCAGGTAGCAGCTCGACAGCTGTGGACGCAGGGTACCGGCGTTGAACAGGGTCGGAGTCGAAGCCATGTAGTCGAACGAGGACAGCAGGTTGTAGAACTCGATCGCACGGTCTTCTTTCTGCTTCTCTTCGATGGCCAGGCCCATGGCCACGCGCATGAAGAAGATCTGTGGCAGTTCGAAACGCACGCCATCCTTGTGGATGAAGTAGCGGTCGTACAGGGTTTGCAGGCCCAGGTAGGTGAATTGCTGGTCGCGTTCGTGGTTGATCGCCTTGCCCAGTTTTTCCAGGTCGAAGGTGGCCAGCACAGGGTTCAGCAGTTCGAACTCGATACCTTTGGCAACGTAGGCCGGCAGCGCCTTGGCGTACAGGTCGACCATTTCGTGGTGGGTCGCGCTCTCGGCGACACCCAGGAAGCCCAGGCCTTCGGCACGCAGGGTGTCCATCAGCAGGCGGGCGGTCACGAACGAGTAGTTCGGCTCGCGCTCGACCAGCGTACGGGCGGTCATTACCAGTGCGGTGTTGACGTCGTTCAGGGCAACGCCGTCGTACAGGTTCTTCAGGGTTTCGCGCTGGATCAGGTCGCCGTCGACTTCAGCCAGACCTTCGCAGGCTTCGGTGACGATGGTGTTCAGGCGACCCATGTCCAGTGGCGCGAGGGTGCCGTCGGCGCGGGTGATGCGGATCGACGGGTGAGCGTTGACTGCGGCTTCGGCCGGGGCGTGGGCGGCGCGTTCTTTCGAACGACCGTCACGGTAGATCACGTAGTCGCGAGCGACTTTCTGCTCGCCGGCACGCATCAGGGCCAGTTCGACCTGGTCCTGGATTTCTTCGATGTGGATGGTGCCGCCCGAAGGCATGCGACGCTTGAAGGTCGCGGTGACCTGTTCGGTCAGGCGGGCAACGGTGTCGTGGATTCGCGACGAAGCGGCAGCGGTGCCGCCCTCAACTGCGAGAAACGCTTTGGTGATAGCGACGGTGATCTTGTCATCGGTGTAAGGAACGACAGTGCCATTACGCTTGATCACACGCAGTTGACCAGGCGCGGTGGCAGCCAGATCCGAATTCGAATCGGCGGCCTGCGGCAAGGTGCCCTGCGGGTTCTCGCGAGTTGTGTCGGTTTGCATGGGTGTCTCCACGTTCTCTATGTTTGTTTGGGCACCATCACGGTGCCCACCGTTCCGTCCTGAAGCACTACGACCGGCCAGCGCCGGGTAACGACTTCGGGACAGTTCAGGAAGTGGGCCTTGTGGGCGCCGCTTCCATGCCGAAGTCTTCGGTTCGCGCGATACGCGTGAAACCGCATTCCTTTCGGGGAGCAGTTTTGAACTGCAACACCCGTACCGTTTACGCCGTGATCGACTGAAAAACGGTAGCCATCCGCAGGCGCGGTTTGGGCTTCTGAAAATACGTTTGGTTCAACCCGACAATGGCAATAAAAAGCCTTGAATTCACTGTCCGGTTTGTGTTTGGTTTTTAGCGTCAAACCCTATATGTAGGGTTTTTTTGAGCGCGGGCTACAAGATAATGCGTTTTGGGGGGTGATTGCAACGGACAGCCTGTGGATAACCCTGTGCGTAAATTGTGTGCGAAACAGGGAAAACCTTTGTAGGCCGTGAACCTGCTGAGCTAGACCGTTTGTCACTGTTTTTTCTTCGGGAAAAACGCTTCAGCGGATTTTTAAGGGCGCGAACCCTATCACAAAAAACGGCCTTGTCCGAACGCATTTACCGACTTGTGTTCTCGCTGTACGCCGTTTATACAATCGGCCCTGTCACACGCATTCTTATCCTCCTTAAAGATGACAAAAAGACGGGAGGATCCTTCCTTTATTCGCAGCATCGGCAAGCAGAGGTCATCCGTGGAGCAAGAAGCCTGGCAGGTATTGATAGTCGAGGACGACCAGCGTCTGGCCGAGCTGACCCGCGAATACCTGCAAGCCAATGGATTGCGCGTGGAGATCGAAGGCAACGGGGCGCTGGCGGCGGCGCGGATCATCAAGGAGCAGCCGGACCTGGTGATCCTCGACCTGATGCTCCCCGGTGAAGACGGCCTGAGCATCTGCCGCAAGGTGCGCGACCAGTACGACGGGCCGATTCTCATGCTGACCGCGCGCACCGACGACGCCGACCAGATCCTGGGCCTCGACATCGGCGCCGATGATTACGTGTGCAAACCGGTTCGCCCACGACTGCTGCTGGCGCGCATCCAGGCATTGTTGCGACGCAGTGACGCAGCGGAGCCGGCGACGGCCAACCCACGCCGTCTGCAATTCGGCCCGCTGGTGGTCGACAACGCCTTGCGCGAGGCCTGGCTGAGCGACAGTGGCATCGAGTTGACCAGCGCCGAGTTCGATCTGCTGTGGCTGCTGGTGTCCAACGCCGGAAGGATTCTGTCGCGGGAAGAAATCTTCACCGCGCTGCGCGGCATCGGCTATGACGGCCAGGACCGCTCGATCGATGTGCGCATCTCGCGTATCCGTCCGAAGATCGGCGACGACCCCGATCACCCGCGCCTGATCAAGACCGTGCGCAGCAAAGGCTATCTGTTCGTGCCTGAAGCCTGCGCAGAACTGCCGCTGTGAACTCGATCTTCCTGCGCATCTACGGCGGCATGTGCGCGGCGCTGATTCTGGTGGCGGTGCTCGGCGTTCTGGCGTTGCACTTGCTCAATCAGGTGCGCAGCGAGCAATACCGCGAACGCCTGGCTCACGGCACGTTTTCGCTGATGGCCGACAACCTGCAACCAATGAACGAAACCGAGCGCCACCGCGCCTTGCTGGTATGGGAGCGGCTGCTGGGGATTCCGCTGGCACTGAAAACCTTTGCCCAGACCGATCTCGACCTCACCCAGCGCACTCGCGTGCAGCGCGGGCAGGCACTGGTCGAGCAGACCGGGCCGCACGCGGCAAAGGTCTACCGGCTGGTCAGTGACAAGGAGCAGCTTGTGCTGGTGGGTGAGGTCCAGCAAATCAGCGAACAACTGGCCCGGGCGACCATTTATCTTTTGGCCGATGAACTGGTGCGGGTGCCGGTGGGCGAACAGCCCAGACGACTGGCGCAATTGAAGGAAGAGAAGGGGTTTGGTTTCGACCTGCGGCTGATCACCGTGAACGAGGCCGATATGGATGAAGACCAGAGTCGTCGCGTGTCGGAAGGCGATACGGTGATGGCCCTGGGCAAGGGCGGTGATTCGATCCGGGTGTTCGCCGGGATGGTCGGCACGCCGTGGGTGCTGGAAATCGGCCCGCTCTATCAGATGAATCCGTACCCGCCGCAGTGGCTGGTGCTGATCGCCGCGCTGGGGTTGAGCCTGATCGGTCTCATCGTCTATTTATTGGTGCGCCAGCTCGAACGGCGTTTGCGCGGCCTCGAAGCGGCGGCCACGCGCATCGCCAAGGGCAGCCTGGAAACCCGCGTGCCGGCCCGCGGTGCCGACTCGGTGGGCAGACTCGCGGCGGCGTTCAACGGCATGGCCGAGCACCTGCAACAGTTGCTGGCAATCCAGCGTGAACTGGTACGCGCGGTATCCCATGAGTTGCGCACGCCGGTGGCGCGCCTGCGCTTCGGTCTGGAGATGATCGGCTCGGCCACCACCCCGCAAGCGCTGGAAAAGTACCGCGAGGGCATGGACCACGACATCGAAGACCTCGACAAGCTGGTGGACGAAATGCTCACTTATGCGCGACTGGAACAGGGCTCGCCGGCGCTGACGTTCCAGCGCATCGACCTCGATGCACTGGTCAATCAGGTGATCGAAGAACTGGCACCGCTGCGCGCCGACGTCACGGTGCAACGCGGCTTGTGCCTGTCAGCGGCTGATTGCGACGATGCCTGGGTCGAGGCCGAGCCGCGTTACCTGCATCGCGCCCTGCAGAATCTGGTGGGCAACGCCATGCGTCATGCGCGCTCGAGGGTCACGGTCAGTTATCAGGTCGGGCAGATGCGTTGCCGGGTGGATGTCGAGGACGACGGCCCCGGTGTGCCGGAAAGCGCCTGGGAGAAAATCTTCACGCCGTTTCTGCGGCTGGACGACAGCCGTACCCGGGCGTCCGGCGGTCATGGGTTGGGTCTGTCGATCGTGCGGCGGATCATCCATTGGCATGACGGCCGGGCACTGATCGGCAAGAGCAAGAGTCTGGGCGGGGCGTGTTTCAGTCTGAGCTGGCCGCGGAATCAGGAGCGTCGTTGAGTCTTGCGTCGACCGGACCGGCCCCATCGCGAGCAGGCTCACTCCCACAGGTCAAAGTGTTCCAGGGTGGGAGCGAGCCTGCTCGCGATAGGGCCATTTCCCGCAACGCAAAGCTCAGGCAGAAATGCTGACCAGACTCAACAACTGCCCGTCGTGCACCCCGAACTGTGCGTCCAGTTCGGTGCCGTTGCGCCATTCGCTGGACAGGTCCGTCAGCAGGCGCAGCCGTACCTGACCTTGTTCGGTCCATTCGAGCATTTCGGCGTGCTCGAAGTAGAAGCGCTTCTGGACGATCGGATACAGCGCCTTGAACAGGCTTTCCTTTACCGAGAATGTCAGCGTCACCCACAGCGCCAGTTGATCGCGGGCACCTGCGGCCATGCGCTGCAACTCCGCAGGCGTCAGAATCTCCCCGGCCAGTCGTTCGGCCCGTTCGGCATTGAGCAGGTTTTCCAGGTCCATGCCCAGTCCGCGCCAGTGTCGCTTGTTGGCGACAATCGCCGCCGCCCGGCCGGTGCTGTGGGTGATCGAACCGCAGATATGCGCCGGCCACACCGGTGCGCGATCCTCGCCAATGGCCGGGACGCTGCTTTTGCCTTCCAGTTGTTGCAGTGCGGCCCGGGCGCAAATTCGCCCGGCGAGAAACTCCGCCTGACGCTTGGCCACCGAACGCTGGATGCTTGGCGGCGGCTCGATGGCGCTGCGGCGGAAGTCATCGCCGAGTAATTGCGACGGGTCGAAGTGGGTGCTCAGCAGCACAGTGTCCGGCAGCACGGTCGGCAAGGGCCAGTGGGCGTCGAGTGGGGTGCAGCAGGCGGGGAGAAGAGGGCTGGAATTCATGGCGGGCATTTTGCCGGGTTGCTTTGAGACTGGATAGTGCAGAGGCGGTGATCGTTCCCGCGCGGGGCGCGGGAACGAATGGGCTCAGCCAAAGATCTTCTTGAAGAATGCCTGCATGTCCGCCCAGGACTTTTCATCCGCTGCCTTGTTGTAGCCGATATCCGGGCCACCGTGATCGCCATGGCTCAAGCGATCCGCATCGGGGTTGGTGAAACCATGCTTGGCGCCGTCGAGACTGACGAATTTATAGTCGGCGCCGGCCTTGTCCATTTCAGATTTGAACGCCGTGACATTGTCGGCGGTGACCATGCTGTCCAGCGCGCCGTGCTCGACAAGGACCTTGGCTTTGACACTGCCGGGTGTCGCCGGGGTGTTGGTGGCCAGTGCGCCGTGGAAACTCACCACGCCCGCCAGCGGCACGCCCTGACGCGCCGCATTCAACACCACGCCGCCACCGAAGCAGTAACCGATGGCGGCCAGTTTGCCAGTGTCGGTCTGCGGTTGTTTCTTCAGCAGGTCCAGGCCTGCCTGGAAGCGTTTGCTCGCCGCATCCGCATTCTGGGTGGCCGCTGTCATGAACGCCATCGCATCTTTCGGGTGCTCGGTGTTTTTGCCTTCACCGTACATGTCGATGGCCAGCGCGCTGTAGCCAAGCCCGGCGAGATCCCGGGCGCGACGCTTGGCGTAGTCGTTCAGGCCCCACCATTCATGCACAACCACCACACCGGGGCGCGGGCCTTTGATGGCGTCGTCGTAGGCGTAGTAGCCGATCAGTTTTGTGCCGTCGGCGCTCTGGTAAGGGATTTCCTCGGTCTTGATGGCTGCCGCGCTGAGGCTGCTGAAGGCGAGCAGGGTGAGGGCTAGGAACAGGCGCATGATCGGGTCTCCTGACAATGAAAGGTCAAAACAGCCTAGTTCATTTGATTGCGCTCGGGTTCAGGGTGTGTTCAGGGCAGGTACAGGCCGGGTTCAGTAAGCTTGAATCATGTCCGAGGGGGAAATGAACAGGACCCTCAAAAGCAGCAGTACACCGTTGTCGCAGGTATGCTGTTGGAGATTCTGATTTACCCGGGAGAGTTTCATGAAACTGTTGGTCGTCGAAGATGAAGCGCTGTTGCGCCATCACCTGCAAACCCGCCTGACGGAAAGCGGTCATGTGGTCGAGTCCGTGGCCAATGCTGAAGAGGCGCTGTACCAGACCGGGCAATTCAACTTTGACCTGGCGGTGATCGACCTTGGCCTGCCGGGCATGGGCGGGCTCGACCTGATCCGCCAGTTGCGCTCCGACAGCAAAAGCTTCCCGATCCTGATCCTCACCGCTCGCGGCAACTGGCAGGACAAGGTCGAAGGCCTGGCCGCCGGCGCTGACGATTACCTGGTCAAGCCGTTCCAGTTCGAAGAGCTGGAAGCACGGCTCAATGCGCTGCTGCGTCGTTCCAGTGGTTTCACCCAGTCCTCCATCGTCGCCGGGCCGCTGCTGCTCGACCTCAATCGCAAGCAGGCGACCCTCGATGAACAGCCACTGGCGTTGACCGCCTACGAATACCGGATCCTCGAATACCTGATGCGTCACCACCAGCAAGTGGTGCCCAAGGATCGCCTGATGGAGCAGCTGTACCCGGACGACGACGAGCGTGATCCGAACGTGATCGAAGTGCTGGTCGGGCGTCTGCGGCGCAAGCTGGAAGGCCCGGCCGGGTTCAAGCCGATCGACACGGTGCGCGGCCTCGGCTACCTGTTCAATGAGCGCTGCACTTGATCCGTTCGCTTCGCGTTCGCTTGATGTTGGCCGCCACGACGTTGGCGGTGTTGTTCATGCTCGCCTTGCTCCCGGCGATGCAAGGTGCGTTCAGTCTGGCGCTGCAGGATTCGATCGAGCAGCGCCTGGCCTCGGATGTCACCACACTGATTTCTGCCGCGCGTATCGAAAATGGTCGGCTGGTGATGCCGATGCAACTGCCGGACGAACGTTTCAATCTCGCCGACTTCCGTCTGCTCGGCTACATCTACGACCGCGAAGGTCATCTGGTCTGGCGTTCGAAAGCGACCCAGGAAGAGCAGATCAACTACAAACCGCGTTACGACGGGATGGGCAACGAGTTCGCGAGGATTCGCGAGGCCAGCGGACAGGAGTTCTTCGTCTACGACGTTGAAGTCAAACTGCTCGGTGGCAAGAACGCGGCGTTCAGCATCGTCGCGCTGCAACCGGTGCGCGAATACGAAACCACCCTCGAAGGCCTGCGGGAAAACCTCTACCTCGGTTTCGGCGCTGCGTTGCTGGTGCTGCTCTCGTTGCTGTGGATCGGCCTGACCTGGGGCCTGAAAGCCTTGCGCCGGCTCAGCCAGGAACTGGACGAAATCGAAAGCGGCACCCGCGAGAGCCTCAGCGAACAGCATCCACGCGAACTGCTGCGCCTGACCGGCTCGCTCAACCGCTTGCTGCATAGCGAGCGCCAGCAGCGCAGCCGTTATCGCGACTCCCTGGATGATCTGGCCCACAGCCTGAAAACGCCGCTCGCGGTCTTGCAAGGCGTCAGTGAAGACATGGCCCAGCGCCCCGAAGATCGTGATCAGGCCTGGGTGCTGCAAACCCAGATCGAACGCATGAGCCAGCAGATCAGCTACCAGTTGCAGCGCGCCAGCCTGCGTAAAAGCGGCCTGGTGCGTCATCAGGTGCGCCTGCGACCGGTGCTGAAAAGCCTGTGTGACACGCTGGACAAGGTCTACCGCGACAAGCGTGTACGTGTAGCGTTCGATTTGCCGGAGCAATGCTATGTGCCGATCGAGCAGGGCGCCTTGCTGGAAATGATGGGCAACCTGCTGGAAAACGCCTATCGCCTGTGCCTGGGTGAAGTGCGCATCAGCGTGCGCGAAAGCCTGGCCGGGATCGAGTTGTGCATCGAAGACGACGGGCCGGGCGTGCCGCCGAATCAGCGGGCGCGGATACTCGAGCGCGGTGAGCGTCTGGACCGCCAGCATCCGGGGCAGGGGATTGGTCTGGCGGTGGTCAAGGACATCATCGAGAGCTACAACGCAAAACTGACGTTGGGCGATTCGCCGATGGGCGGGGCGGCGTTCAGGATTCATTTTCCGGCGGTGTGACAGCGAGCGCCCCTCATCGGAACGCCGCCCGCCTAACCCTCTCCCAGAGGGAGAGGGAACTAACCGAAGTGTCTCGAAAAAATTATCTACCTGAGCGATTTGCATCGAATATGGATTCAATAGCAAGCTTTCAGGTCGGCGTATTTATTGAGCATCCCCCAATCAGTCCCCTCTCCCTCCGGGAGAGGGCTAGGGTGAGGGGCTTTTGATCTTAGGCCTCAATGTTCCTGCGCCCGATAAGCCCCCGGCGTCAGCCCCGTCCATTTCTTGAAGGCCCGATGAAACGCCGACGGTTCGGAAAATCCGAGCTGTTCGGCGATCTGTTGCAACGACAGATCCGCCCGCCCCAGGTGATAAATCGCGATGTCGCGGCGCAACTGATCCTTCAATTCCTGAAAACTGGTGCCTTCCTCGCGCAAATGCCGGCGCAGGGTTTGCGGGCTGATGTGCAGGTGTGTTGCTACCGCTTCCAGATCTGGCCAGCGTGCGCTGTCATGGCTCAGCAAACGCCGCAGACGGCTGCTCAGGCTGTTGCCGTCATCCGGGCGCGACAGCAGGTCGGCGGGGGAGCGCTCGAGAAAATGCTTGAGCGTGCGTTCGTCCTGCAACAGCGGCATGTGCAGGTAGCGACTGTGAAATACCAGGCTGCTGCGTGCGGCGGAAAATTCCAGAGGACAGGAAAACAGCAGCTCGTATTCGGCACCGTGCGCCGGTTTCGGGTAGCTGAAACTCGCCTGTTCCAGGCGGATCCGCTGGCCGATCAGCCAGCTGCCGAGGCGATGCCAGATCACCAGCAGGCTTTCGCTGAGAAAGTGATCCGGGTCCCACAATTGCGAATCGTCGAGGCTCAGGCGCACCCATTCGTCTTCATGCGTCAGGGTCAGGCGCGGGGCTTCGGGGAATAGGCTATAAAACAATAAGCCGCGTTGCAGAGCCTTTTCCAGGCTGCGGCAATGAATGATGGCGTGGCACATCATGGCAAAGCTGCCGGGCTTGCTCTGTACGTTGCCAAAACCCAGGTATTCGTCGTCCAGGGCCAGCCACAGGTTCTGGATCAGTTGGGTGAATTGTTCCGGTGCGATCCGCGCGCGCGGCTCGTCGAGCAGTTCGGGACTGATGCCCAGTTGCAGCAGCAGGCTCGAATAATCGAACCCGCGCCGGCGTGCGCCGACGAGGGCGGCACGGGCGAAATGACTGGCAATGGTGCGTTCGCGCATAAGCGGCAGATCCTTCCTCTGGCGACCGATGGTAGCCGGCGGCTCCGATCGGCAACAAGGCGGATTTCCGCCAAATTGTAGGACGAGATCGGGTGTGTTGGCGGAAATCCGCCACACTTGGGTAACCGAATGGTGACACAGAAAAACCTGCATCCCCTGATATCAAAAGGCTTGCAGCGAATTGCACCAAAGTGGCACGACGTTTGCGATAAGAGCGACAGAAGCGTGCGCCGAGCCGATCCGCAAAGCGTCGTTCGACACAACAAATCCCTCCAGTGCAGGAGGGTTCGCAATTCAAGTGTCGCGTTCAACAGATGGATGTTGCCACGCGGGACTCTTGAGGAACTTTGCAATGACGACTCGTCAGCCACTGT
Organism: Pseudomonas sp. SDO52101_S400; assembly: GCF_054071635.1. Lineage (NCBI taxonomy): Bacteria > Pseudomonadati > Pseudomonadota > Gammaproteobacteria > Pseudomonadales > Pseudomonadaceae > Pseudomonas > Pseudomonas sp. SDO52101_S400. Next base: position 37,108 of record NZ_JBSVWF010000059.1, read on the forward strand.
ACAAATCCCTGTATTTCCAGGTGATCGTCGCAATCTGTATCGGTATTGCGCTCGGCCACTACTACCCGCAGTTCGGCGTGGCCGTAAAGCCGCTGGGTGACGGGTTCATCAAACTGATCAAAATGATCATCGCTCCGATCATCTTCTGCACCGTGGTCAGCGGCATTGCCGGCATGCAGAGCATGAAGTCGGTCGGCAAGACCGGCGGTTACGCACTCCTGTACTTCGAAATCGTTTCGACCATCGCACTGCTGGTCGGTCTGGTCGTGGTCAACATCGTTCAGCCGGGCAACGGCATGCACATCGATGTCGCCACCCTCGACGCCTCGAAAGTCGCTACCTACGTGGCACAGGGCGCTGACCAGAGCGTCGTCGGCTTCCTGCTCAACGTGATCCCGACCACCATCGTCGGCGCGTTCGCCACCGGTGACATCCTGCAAGTGCTGATGTTCTCGGTGATCTTCGGTTTCGCCCTGCATCGCCTGGGTGCCTACGGCAAGCCGATCCTGGACTTCATCGATCGCTTCGCCCACGTGATGTTCAACATCATCAACATGATCATGAAGCTCGCGCCAATCGGTGCCTTCGGTGCGATGGCGTTCACCATCGGTGCCTACGGTGTCGGCTCGCTGGTGCAGTTGGGTCAACTGATGATCTGCTTCTACATCACTTGCCTGGCGTTCATCCTGATCGTGCTGGGTGCCATCGCCCGCATGCACGGCTTCAGCGTGCTGAAGATGATCCGCTACATCCGTGAAGAACTGCTGATCGTGCTGGGTACTTCCTCGTCGGAATCGGTACTGCCGCGCATGCTGATCAAGATGGAGCGTCTGGGCGCGAAGAAATCGGTAGTGGGTCTGGTGATCCCGACCGGCTACTCGTTCAACCTCGACGGCACCGCGATCTACCTGACCATGGCGGCCGTGTTCATCGCTCAGGCGACCGACACCCACATGGACATCACTCACCAGATCACCCTGCTGGTGGTGTTGCTGCTGTCCTCCAAAGGCGCAGCCGGTGTGACCGGTTCGGGCTTCATCGTGCTGGCCGCCACCCTGTCGGCGGTAGGTCACCTGCCGGTGGCCGGTCTGGCGCTGATCCTCGGTATCGACCGCTTCATGTCCGAAGCCCGTGCCCTGACCAACCTGGTTGGTAATGCCGTTGCCACCATCGTTGTAGCCAAGTGGGTCAAGGAGCTGGACACCGACGTACTGGACGCCGAGCTGGCCTCGGGCGGTCGCGGTATCGCCGATACCCGTCCTGAAGACGACCTGGGCGTGGCCGAAGGCCCGACCCCGAGCAATGTGAAGTAAGCATCGCTTGAATGGAAAAACCCGCTTCGGCGGGTTTTTTCTTGCCTGCTGTTTGAGCGCAACGGTCAGCGCAACTGATGCTTCCGGTAATTGCTCCATCGCCTACGGCTGCCTAGGCTGCATGCATCGTTGATGGAGATCGCCCATGTCTGCACCGCTGGCCTCACTGAAGATTCTGGATTTCTCGACCCTGCTGCCGGGACCGTTCGCCTCGCTGTTGCTGGCGGACATGGGCGCCGAGGTGTTGCGCATTGAATCGCCGACCCGTCTCGACCTGCTGCGGGTGTTGCCGCCCCACGACCACGGCGTCTCGGCCAGCCACGCCTACCTGAATCGCAACAAACGCAGTCTGGCGCTGGATCTCAAGCAGCCCGAGGCGCTGGACCTGGTCAAGCAGTTGCTGGCGGATTACGACATCGTGCTGGAACAGTTTCGCCCCGGTGTGATGGAGCGGCTGGGGCTGGGTTACGAGGCGCTGAAGGCGATCAATCCGAAGCTGATTTATGTGTCGATCACCGGTTACGGCCAGACCGGGCCCTACAAGGATCGCGCCGGGCATGACATCAACTACCTGGCGCTGGCCGGACTCTCCAGTTACACCGGCCGCGCCGACAGCGGGCCGTTGCCGCTGGGCATGCAAGTAGCGGATATCGCCGGCGGCTCGTTGCACGGGGTGATCGGTTTGCTGGCGGCGGTGATATCGCGACAGCAAACCGGGCAAGGTACGCACCTGGATGTGAGCATGACCGATTGCGCCTTCAGTCTGAATGCCATGGCCGGCGCCGGTTATCTGGCCTGCGGTGAAGAACCGGGCTGGGAAGATCAGATGCTCAATGGTGGCAGTTTCTATGACTATTACCGCTCCCGTGACGGGCGCTGGATGTCGGTGGGCAGTCTGGAGCCGGCCTTCATGCAGCAATTGTGCGCAGCGTTGGGCCGGCCGGAACTGGCGGCGCAGGGTTTGTCACCCAAGCCAGAGCAGCAAAGTGCGCTCAAGGACGCGTTGAAGGTCGAGTTCGAGAGGCATGACTTTGCTGAACTGCGCGAGCTGTTCGCCAGGATCGATGCCTGTGTCGAACCGGTGTTGAACCTGAGCGAGGCGGTGCAGCATCCGCAATTGCAGGCGCGGGAACTGGTGACGCAGGTGCCGCGTGGGGATGGCTCGTCGCAGGCGCAGATCGCTTGCCCGCTGAAGTTTTCCGAAGCGTTGCCGGCGCCGCGGCATGTCGGGGCGGCGCTGGGGCAGCATACGGATCAGGTGTTGGGGGAGTTGGGGTTGAGTCCTGAGCGAATTGCCGAACTGCGGCGGGCCACGGTGATTCTCTAGTGCCTGTTGCGGCCTCTTCGCGGGCAAGCCCGCTTGTGTCTGGGTAAGGGAATAGACTCTGGGGTGAGAGGGGTGAAT
>NZ_JBSVWF010000060.1:0-39013 GCF_054071635.1 Pseudomonas sp. SDO52101_S400
TGCATTCCCCTGTGGGAGCGGGCTTGCTCGCGAAAGCGTCAACTCGGTCTCAGAGCTTTGCGCGCAAGCCGAAGCGCCTCATCAACGTCGATTCCAGCAATCCTTTCGGCAACAACGTCGCCAGCAACGGCAACGCCCGGCTGCCATTGCCGATGCGGATCAGCCGTGGCGGTTTGCTCTGCTGCACAGCCTTGAGCAACTCAGCGGCAAACTCGCTGGCCGGCGTCGGTTTGTCCTGGGAGGCCTTGGCCCGTGCCCGGATGCCTTCGCGCAACGGAAACCACGGCGATTGTTCGTTGATCAATTGCTCGGCCTCATGTCCGGCATTCTTGGCGAAGCTCGATTGAATCGCCCCCGGCTGCACTTCCATCACCCGAATGCCGAACGGCGCCAACTCCATGCGCAATGCATCGCTTAGCGCATGCACCGCCGCTTTCGACGCGCAATACGCACCAGCGAACGGCGTGACCAGCACCCCGGAAACGCTGCCGATATTCACCACCAATCCCTTCGCCCGGCGCAGCACCGGGAACAGCGCACGGGTCACGCCGACAATCGAAAACACGTTGGTTTCGAACTGGCGCTGCATGGCCGGAACACCGCCGTCGAGCAGCGGCCCCATGGCGCCGTAACCGGCATTGTTGATCAGCACATCGAGGCCGCCGTGTTGCTGATTGATCCGCTCGGCGAGTTGTTCCAGCGCCGTGTTGTCATTGACGTCGAGTTGCACCGCCGTGAACCCGGCAGCACCAAGTGCCGCGACATCTTCAGCCTTGCGCGCACTGGCCCAGACCTCGAAGCCGGCTCCTTTGAAGACATCGGCGAGCGCGCGGCCGATGCCGCTGGAACAACCGGTAATCAACGCAACGGGCATGGCGCATTCCTTGTGCAAAAGAGTGAAAGAGGGGATCAGTCGGAGAAACTACCCTGCAATCGCTCGGCGCGAAACTCCAGGGTTTGCGGGCGATAACCGGGACGCAGCGGCGGCAGCGGCAGGCAATCTTCCCAGTTGCCGCCGGCCTGCAATTCGCCGGGGCCGCGATAGCGCGGGGCGGCGTATTGATTGTCGGCCAGATTCACAGTGTCGCCCGGCGCGTACGCCGCAATGCGCCAGCGCAGTTCGGTCAGCGGCACGTCGTTGCCGTTGTTCATCTTCAATTGCAACGGCCGATCCGCCGGGCACTGCCCAGGGGCATACGTGATGCGCAACTCGAGGCGAGCCAGTTGCTTGACCTCGCGGTTGTCCAGCCACACCACCCACATCGCCACCAGCCCCAGGCCGACGGCGGCAGCCATGGACACCGGCAAGGCCTTGGCCGGGTAGCGCAACAGCAGGATCAGCCAGGTGATGACCAGCAAGACGCCGATGAACATGTCGCGAAACCTCGTGGGCAGGGAAGGTTCATCCTACCTAAGCCTGGATGAGGTTGGCGAAAAAAAAAGCCCCCGCCCAATCCACTGCGGATAGGGGACGCAGCGGGCTGGACGGGGGCTTCTTGTTTTACGGAACGCTTACTGCGCGATGGTTTTCACCGACACGCCGCGTTCGATCGGGGTCGAGCGACCGTAAATATCTTCGAAGCGCTCGATATCGTCTTCGCCCAGGTACGAACCCGACTGCACTTCGATGATTTCCAGCGGGATCTTGCCCGGGTTGCGCAGGCGATGGACCGAGGCGATCGGGATGTAGGTCGACTGGTTTTCAGTGAGCAGAAACACGTTCTCATCGCAGGTCACTTCGGCGGTGCCGCTGACCACGATCCAGTGTTCGGCGCGATGATGGTGCATTTGCAGCGACAGACACGCGCCCGGTTTGACCGAGATGTGCTTGACCTGGAAGCGCCCGCCCATGTCCACCGAGTCGTAGGAGCCCCACGGACGGTAGACCTCGCAGTGGTTCTGGGTTTCGCTGCGGCCTTGCGCGTTGAGGGTGTTGACCATCTGCTTGACGCCCTGAACCTTGTCCTTGTGAGCGATCATCATGGCGTCCTTGGTTTCGACCACCACGATGTTTTCCAGACCGATCACCGACACCAGTTTGCCGTTGCCGTGGATCATGCAGTTCTTGCTGTCCTGGATGACCACGTCGCCCTTGCTGACGTTGCCGTTGGCGTCCTTCTCGTTGACTTCCCACAGCGACGACCAGCAGCCGACATCGCTCCAGCCCGCCGACAGTGGCACCACACAGGCGCGCTGGGTTTTTTCCATCACGGAGTAGTCGATGGAGTTGTCCGGGCAGCAGGCGAAGGTGGCTTCGTCCAGTGTGACGGTGTCGGCATCCTGCTGGCTGCGCTCGAGGGTCAGCAGGCAGGTGTCATAGATGTCCGGATCGTGCTTTTTCAGCTCTTCGAGGAAGCGGCTGGCGCGGAACAGGAACATGCCGCTGTTCCAGTAGTAGCCGCCGGACTCGACGTACTCGGTGGCGCGTTTGACGTCGGGTTTTTCCACAAAGTGCGAGACGCGGCTCACGCCTTCCGGCAGCAGCGAATCGGCTGTGGACTTGATGTAGCCGTAACCGGTTTCCGGTTTGGTCGCCGGTACGCCGAACAGCACCATTTCGCCGTTTTCGGCGGCGACGGTGGCCAGGGCCAGAGCGCGTTGCAGGGCTTTCTGATCTTCCAGAACATGGTCGGCCGGCAGCACCAGCATCAGTTCGTCGCGACCTTCATTGACCAGCATCATCGCGGTCAGCGCCACAGCCGGAGCGGTGTTACGACCGAAGGGTTCCATCAGGATGCGCTGGCATTCCAGATTGCGGTTGGCCAGCTGCTCGTTGACGATGAAGCGGTGATCCTTGTTGCAGACCACGATCGGGGTGTCCATGCCTTCGAACACCAGACGCTCGAGGGTTTGCTGGAACAGCGTGTGTTCGCCGGTCAGGGCGAGGAACTGCTTGGGAAACTGTTTGCGCGAAAGCGGCCAAAGACGTGAACCGCTACCACCTGACAAGATCACCGGAATCATATTGTTTACTCCATAAAATCGATTGGGTTAGAGCCACGAGCCTGTGTCGTTTCACTCTTGTTTTTGTCTCGTATCCGACCTGACAACCCGGTCAAGGGTGGGAGGGGGCTTGCTCCCGAAGGCGGTACATCAGTCGACACATCTGTTGAATGTCGGACCGCTTTCGCGAGCAAGCCCGCTCCCACAGGGGGGACTGCGTCAGTTCAGGAAAATTTGTTAGCGAGTCGACACCGGGCGTTTCACCCAGACTGGCGACAGGTTGCTGCCGTTGCCGGTGACATACAGCACTGCTGCTTCACCGCGCTCCAGGGCGACCGGTTTCACGTCGCCGACTTTCTTGTCGCCTTCGTACAGCGCGAGGCTGACTTTCACCGGGTTGATTTCACGCTCGCCACGGCCCTTGGCGGCGACGTTCGGCACCACGTCGGTCTTGCCGTCGGCGGTCTTCAGGGTCAGCGGCTTGTCGCTGAGGTTCTGCACGCGCACCAGGGATTTCTGCTTGTTCTTGAACGGTGGTTCTTCGATCAGTTGCGGCGCGCCGGAAGCGTTGTTGACCAGGGTGTAGTAGTGGTCACCGGCGAGTTTCACCGGCAGGGTCTGGCTGCCGACCTTGGCGCTGTAGTCACCGCCCGGCATGAAGCTGAAGTCGCTGCTGGCCAGTGGCGCGACGTCGCTCAGGTTGGTGCTGCCGACAGTGGCGCTGACTTCAGCGTTGCTGGCGTTGTAGACCCGCACGAAGGTCGAGCCTTTCGGTGCAGTCGGGCCGTACAGCGCAGCGTCGCCACCGGCGAAGGCCTGGACCGACAGCACGCTCAGACCAGCGACCAGAGCGAAGCGTTTGGCGAGACGACGAGGAGTTGTAGTGAAAGTCATGGTGTACCTCTCTTTCAGTTTTGCGCCCGATCGGGCGTCTCGGATTTAGTGTTTACAGCTACGTTTTGTTGGCGTGCGCCGGCTTGTTTAAGCTCTGCGACCCACTGCGGGTCGGCGTCGCCGATTTCGTTGTCCACAGGCAGATATCGTTCAGGAAACTCCCAGATCAGCACCTGCGGCGGGCTGTTCTTGAAGTCATCGCTTTTCAGGTAGCTGAGCATCGGCAGGATCGGGCCGTGGCCGTCCTCGGCGTAGTTGACGACGTCGCTGTGCAGCGCTTGCTTGAGCGCACCGACGAAGTTCCAGTTGGGGTTGGCGCTGTAGCTGGTGCCGATCAGCGCGACCGGCACTTCGCTGTTGGCGAACAGGGCGTCGTCACCGGCAGGCTGCTCGGTGGCGGCCACGGTGTTGCGCTTTTGCAGCGGCTCTTTGGCCGGCATCAGGTTCTCGAACAGCGGATCCAGCGGCAGGAACAGACGCAGGTCGCCCTTGTGCGTGACCTTTTCGGCGGGCGTGGTGACGAAGCGCTGCGGCTCGCCGCTGAGCGGGAACTTGTCGGCGATGGTTTTGGCCAGGGTGTTGGCGGCGATTTCCGCGCCTTCCGGGGTCCAGTGGGTGTCGGTGCGCAGGAACACTTGCTGACCGTTCTGCTTGGCCTTTTGCAGCGGGCCAAGCAGGTCGGGAGCGAGGATCTTGTCGGCCGCGACTCGGGCATGGAAGTCCTGATAGAGGTTGGCGTGGATGCTCGCCGGTTTCACTTCACCCAAGTGTTCCGGGTACAGGCGAACCTTGGCCGGCACGATCGCCATCACCAGTTTCACGCCTTTCTCTTTCAGGGTCTGGCGCACGCCTTCGACCAGCGCGTAGTTGCCTTGCAGGTTCAGTTCTTCGTTGACGATAGGGTTGAATTCCTCATCGCTGTACAACCATTGATCGCGCCCGAGCACCACGCCCGGGCGACCTTCGTTGAACAGTTTGAAATCCAGCGCGGCCCAGAGGTTGGTGCCCAGGCGCTTGATCGGGAATTCATCGTCGTAGTGAGTTTCCACGGCTTTGGTCCAGCGGCCGTTGAGCACTGTCGCATCGGCGTTGGTGCTGAAGCCGAAGAAGCTGCGCACCGACCACAGACCAAGCACCAGCAAGGTCACCAGAAACAGCGCGATGTAGAAGATGCGTAATGAGCGGGTCATGTCAGATCCCTCAGAACTGGAAGTAAAGGAACGGCGAGAAGCTTTGCGCCGAGAGTTTGAGAATCGAGGCGATGAACAGCAGCAGGATCAGCCCGCGCATCACGTAGCGCGGCCAGTCCGCCGCCCAGAACGCCGGTTGCACCTGGGCGTCGACGCCGACGGTGTAGCCAGGTTCGTGGATGCTCGCCGGGTTTTCGCCGGGAACCGCCTTGATCAGGCCCGGTTGCGCACCGGCAGGGCCGTCGCTTTCGACGTTCACCGCAGGTTTGGTCTTGACCGGAGGCTTGCTTGTGTACAGATCACGCAGGCCGAAGAACGCCAGGGTCACGTAAGCCACCACAAGAGTCGCCACTTGCAGGCCGGTGAGGCTGGCCTGGTTGAGTTCCGACAGCGACCAGTCGCCGAAGCTGAACATCGCGCCGTACATGCGGCCGGCGACGTGCAGGTTCTCGGCGCGGAAGATCACCCAGCCCATGACCACCAGCAGGAACGTCAGCGCCCAGCGGATCGGGTTAAGGCTGCGCGGCGAGGTGTTGAGGCCGAGCATTTTCTCGATCGCCAGCCACATGCCGTGCCACGCGCCCCAGACGATGTAGGTGATGTTCGCGCCGTGCCACAGACCACCGAGCAGCATGGTCAGGAACAGGTTGCGATAGGTCATCAGCGTGCCCTTACGGTTACCGCCGAGGGTGATGTAGAGGTAGTCGCGCAGCCAGGTCGACAGGCTGATGTGCCAGCGGCGCCAGAACTCGGTAATCGACTGGCTGATGTACGGCTGCTTGAAGTTTTCCATGAAGCGGAAACCCATCATCAAGCCCAGGCCGATGGCCATGTCGCTGTAACCGGAGAAGTCGAAATACAGCTGCGCGGTGTAGGCGAGTGCGCCGAGCCAGGCATCGCCCGTGGTCGGGTTTTGCAGGGCGAAGCAATGGTCGGCGACCACGGCGAGGGTGTCGGCGATGAATACCTTCTTGATGAAACCCTGCATGAACCGCGTGCAGCCCTCGGAGAACTTGTCGAGGGTGTGGGTGCGGTTGTTGAACTGGTCGGCCAGGTCACGGAAACGCAACACGGGGCCGGCAATCAGGTGCGGGAAGATCGCCACGAACGCTGCGAAGTCGATCAGGTTGCGGGTGGCCGGAGTGTCGCCGCGATAGACGTCGATGATGTAGCTGATCGACTCGAAGATGTAGAACGAGATACCGATCGGCAGCAGCACGTGGGTCAGGATGAACGGCTCGAGACCCACCGACGTCATCATCGCGTTGATGCTCTCGACGCCGAAGTTGGCGTACTTGAAGTAGCCGAGGATGCACAGGTCCACCGCCACGCCGAGCAACAGCCAGCGCTGGGCCGGTTTGGTGCGCACGCCGGCGGCGCCGACTTTCAGGCCGATCCAGTAGTTCCACAGGGTGACGCCGGCGAACAGCGCCAGGAAGTCCACCCGCCACCACGCGTAGAACACGTAGCTGGCGATCAGCAGCAGCAGGTTGCGATAGCGTTGCCCGCTCAGGTAGTACAAGCCGAGAAAGATCGGCAAGAACAGAAACAGGAACACGTTGGATGAAAATACCATCCCGATCTCTCCATGTTTGAACCAACAGTCAAGGGCCAAAGCCCCCCCAAACCCCCCGTGGTGTTGGAGGGGTGATGCGTGTTTCTTTCAGGGTTGCGGAAGGCCTTGAAATCTTTCCCTCACCCCCCGCCCTCTCCCGGAGGGAGAGGGAGCCTGATCTCGGTTGTTGCCAAAATTGAGATCGGCTCGGAATTACATTTCGCAGCTAGCGGAGCCGGATCTCGGCCTTTTCCAAAGCCTGAGAACGACTCGGTATTTCAGGTCGGCGGATTTCGCAAAGCCCCCCGGTCAGTCCCCTCTCCCTCCGGGAGAGGGTTAGGGTGAGGGGCTTTTGACTTTGGCCGCTCAAGAACCCTTGTTGCCTTTCTCGTGGGACGGGTCGTAGACCTTGGTCAAATCCCCACCGAGGCGAAACGTCTTGAACGGCTGCATCCCATGCTTCTTCTCGATCACATCCGGCGAACAGGTGTAGAGCGTGCAAAACGGCTCAAGCCAGGCGAATTTCATGTCCTCTTTCAGATCGGTCATGTCCTGTTCCTTGCCGTTCTTCTTCTCGAACTGCTCCGGGTCTTTCACCCCGGCCAGCACCCGGTCACCCAGACGTTTCAGCGCACCGTTGTTTTCCTGACGCAGATCGACACCGTTGACCTGGGCAAAACTGGCGATCATCGCCAACGGCGGCAGGGCGTAGTTGTGATAGGCGAGGGCGCGTTGCTGGCGCTTGAGTTCGTTCGGCAAATAACCGTCGGCATCGATCTGATTGGCGCCGACCTTGTATTCCTTGACCGCCCAATCGAACAGGTCGCGACGGTTGGTGGCGATCGACGTCGCCATCACCGACCAGGCGGCCCAGTACGAGTGGTTGTTGGTTTTTTCCAGCGGCAGGTTGTCCCAGTCGCTGACCACTTGATCGGCCATCTTGCTGAACCACGCTTCGATCACCTGCGCTTCCTGCTGGTGCTGGGCCAGCGGATGGGAGTCGGAGAACTTCAGGCGAATATACGAAGACGCCATGCTGCCCAGCGCCCATTTGCGCATCGACTTGCCGGTGTGGTTGAAGTCTTTCGACATCAACGCATCGGCCTTGGCCCACGCGGTTAACCAATTCAGCGTGCAATCGAGCTGCTCCGGACGACCGTCGCGCATGAACTGCATCACTCGTTTGGCGGTGCCGCGTTCCAGCGTGGTGATGTCTTTGGTGGTGTCGCGGAAAGCTTTTTCCGACTGCACGTTCAGCGTCGCGCGGGCCTTGTCCGAGCCTTCGTATTTGCTGCGAAATTGCAGCGGCCCGGTATAGGGTGCCGGCATCGCATCGCAGCCTTCGCTCTTGTCGCCGGTCTTGAATTTATCCACAGGCGCAAAGTAACCCTGAGGAGGACGCAGCGGCGCGGCGGCCTGAGTGGCCCCGGCGAACATCGCCAGGCTCAGCAGCGTCGGTGCCAACAGATTTTTGAATTTCGGATTTCGCATGGCAGACCTCATTGCCCGACCTGAGCGGTTTGTTGCCCAGCGCCCGGGAATACGTTGCGTTTGCAGATTTTCGCTTCGACTTTCTGTGGCGTGGTGCCCGCATCCGGGCCCTGGACTTCGACCGCCAGCAGGTTTTGCGAGGCCCAGTCTTCGTCCGTGCGCAACTCAAAGGCGAAACGACCGTCGGTGTCGGAGGTTTCCGGTTTCTCGATCTTGATGTCCTCGTGGCGACCGTTCATGTACCAGAGGGTGGCTTGCAGTTTTTTCACCGAGGTGTCGGCGAAGCGGATGTCGACCTGATGCCCGCTGTTCTGCAGGTTCAGGTTCTTGCTGTTGACCAGCAGTTCCTGTTTGCCGCCGGGCTTGAGTGTGGTGCTGGCGGACATCTGGGTTTCCTTGCCTTCGCAGCCGTTGTCCAGCAACGCCATCATCTGGCGGTAGATGGTTTCCTGGTCGAGGCGGTACAGCGGCGAGAATTCCCAGATAAGAATCTTCGGCGGGGTTTTCTGGAATTCGTCGCTGCCCAGGTACTGCAACATCGAACCTTCCAGACCGCCGCCGGGGAAGGCGACGTTGAGAATGTCGGCGCCGATGGCTTCTTCAAGGAACCCGGCGAAGTTGTAGTTCTTGCCGCTGTGCGAAGTACCCACGAGGGTGATCTGCGGATTGCCGGAGTCACCGAACAGATCGCCGTCGCCAGCCTCGCCCTTCGGTTCGGTGGTGAACTGGTCCATGTACTGGATCGCGTAACTGGTGCCACACAGTTGCCCGGCCATGTTGTGCAGGGTGCCGGTCTTGCCCATGCGCCCGGAACGTTTGGTCTCGAACTCACGCTTGGGAACGTCGGCGAAGGCCGGGATCTGCTTGACCTTCTCGGCGACGATTTTCGCTGTGCGCTGGGCACCGTACGGCGTCCAGTGCTGGTCGCCACGGAAGTAGAAATCGTGGGCGGGCAGGGTGTCCGGCAGCGACTCGTTGGTCAGCGGCGACAGGTCCGGCACCACGTAACCCATCTGCGCGAAACGGCCGAGCATGGTCTTGTAGTTGCCCAGCGCTTTCTCGTAATCGAACGCGGCTTTTTCCGCCGGATTGAGCTTGTTGCGGTTCACCAGACCTCGGGTCGGCTGGTAGACGATCACCAGTTCGACGCCTTTGGCCTTGAACGCATCGTGCAACTGTTGCAGGCGTTTGTAGCCGGCCGGGGTGGTGTTGAACTCGGTGCGCAGATCTTCCTGGGTCCGGAACAGCCAGTCGCCCTGCGCCTGCACCAGGGTGGTGAAGTTCTGCTGGTAGCGGGTGGTGTAGTTCTTCGCGTCGTGGGCGGCGGGGCACAGATTGCAGCACGGTTCGGCGCTGAACTTCGGCGGCGTGGCGCCAGTCGCTTCATCGGCGCGAGCGCCATTGCTGGCCGCCAGAATGCACACGGTCAGGGCCGACAGGCTGAGTAATTTGATCAGGTGTGGGTGCATAAAATTGTCCTCAGTCCCGCAGTTCGGTCTGGCGTTCGACAGGGTCGATCAGCACGGCTTTCTGCTGGCGCACCAGCAGGTCGAGAATTTCATCCTGGCGTTCGCCGAGGATGCCGTTGAAGCTGATGCCGCTGGATTTGGTCGGCGCCAGCATCGACACGCGATACAGCTCGACGCTCAGCGGCGAGTCGATGGCCATCGGGCCGCTGCCGTTGGCTGCCAGTTCGCCGCCTACCACGATCAGCGAAACCTGGGCGTCGAACGGGTCGAGCTTTATGTCGCGGTCGGTGTCGGTCAGGTCCTTGATGTGGCCGTAGACGCCGGTCAAACCGTTGGCCATGGCGACGTTTTCGTAGAGGCGGATGTTCACGCTGTTACGAATGCGGATGCCGTGGCGCTTGTTGCTGATGACCTTGTTGCCCCACAGCAGGTTGTCGGCGGACTCGTAGAGCGTGATGCCGTCGGTGTGGTTCTTGTAGATCTCGTTGTAGGCGATGATGTTGTTCACACTGTTACGGTCGATCACCAGCCCCGAGAGGTGGTTGTCGAAACTTTTGTTGTTGAAGATGAAGCTGTCGTTCACCTCACGGGAAATGATGATCCCGTGCTTCTTCTTCGTACCGTGGACGGTGTTCTCGGCAATGATCAGACCGTGGGAACGGTCGTGGGGGTCAATGCCGTAGACGATGTTGTCCTTGTAGGTGTTGCCCTTGACTACGAAGTCGCGGGTCTCATAGCAGTAGAAGCCGTACCACATGTCCGAGAACTCGGAGCCGACGATCCAGCCCGTCGGCTCGGGACGCTTGAGCACCTTGGCCATGTTCGGCGTGTACTGGGAAATACTCACCCCGTACGACTTACTGTTGGCGTAGCCAAAGCTGGCCATCTTGCTGTTGACGATGTAGGTCTCGGTGCCGCCCCAGGCCAGCAGGAACGGACGGAATTCCTTCGGCGAACGGAACGTCGCCGGGCCGTTTTCCTTCTCGCGCCAGCCGGTGACCTTGGTGTCACGCACGAACAACTGGCCGTCGTTGACCAGGAACGAACCGGCCTCCTGGGACAGACGCAATTCCTGGGTCTGGCCGTCGATTTCGAGGATGCCTTTGCGGCCAACGACGATCGGCAACTTCGCCAGATAGACGCCCGGCGAGGTTTCGCTGAAGTACTGTTTTGGCAGCTTCTGCGCCAGCTCCTTCAGGTTCATGTAGCCGTCGTCGACGAAGATCGCCTGCGGGATGCCGTGCTGGCGCACTACCCATTCGGCCATCTTGTTGTCGCCGCCGATGAAGTCCTTCAGGGCGTCTTCCTGCATCATCCGGCGCACGCTGATCTTGCCCGGTTTGCTGCGCACGATTTTCGCGGCGGCGGCTTCGGCGGTGTAGCCGGAGAGGTCGGGCAGTTTCGGCTTGGCCAGTTCCAGCGCCTCGGTCGGTGCGCTGCTGACGGTGTAGGTCTTGGCTTGTTGCAGCTCTTTGGCGGTGGTCACAGGCTTGGCCGGTTCCACCGTGGCGAACGCGCCAGCAGAGGCCAGCAGCATGGCGCCGGCCAACAGGCTGAGCGAGCCTTTCCTTGCATGGTGCATGTCGGGCACTCCCTTGGCGGTCAGCATCAGAAGCGCCAGATCACGTCGATGAACGCGCGGTGCATGTACGAATCGACCTGGCTGCCATAGGCGTCACCCGGTTTGAACACGCCGCCACGGAAACGCACCAGCGCCGCTGGCTCGTCGATCGACTGGCTCAGGGCCGCCGGCAGCAGGCCTTGCTTGAAGTACTTGGTGACCACCAGATCCATTTCCTGGCCGAGGTCTTTTTTGCCATCGTCCAGAGGCAGGGAGGTGCTGGAGAGGATCGCGCCGGTGACGTCGTCGGTGTTGTTTTCCACGGCGTTGATGCCATTGCTGCCCACCGGCTTGTTGCCGTCCACGCGCCAGAACTTGTGGTAGATCAGGCTGGCGTCGTACTGGTCGTTGAGCATCCACGAACCGAACAGGGTGGCGGTCTGCATGTTGTTCATTTCGCCACGGAAGGCCTCGCCGAAACGGTGAACCCGCGAGCGAGTACCGGTGTAGTTCGAGCGGTTGCTTTCCAGGCCGTTCTGTTCGTAATCGGCGCTGGCACGGGCATACGCCGCACCGACCTGCCACTGCGGATCGAGACGCAGACGCACACCGATGTCGGTGGCCCAGCCGTCGACGTTGTCGCTGCGCTTGGCTTGCGCCGGACGAGTGCCATCGGCGTTGAGGGCGTTGACCGTGTCGCGGTCGCCGCTCATGCCGGTGATGCTGCCCCAGTAGTTGACGGTGTTGGTGTTGCGCCAGTTGTAGGCGTCGCTGTCAGCGGTCAGGCCGAGCCAGCTGATGTCGCCGTTCTGGGTTTTATCCAGCGAATCACGTGGTACGCCGGGTTCGGCGTAGTCGAGCTTGCCGTCGTCATGGGTGTGGTGGCCGCGAATGCCGACCCAGTTGCCCGGTGTCCACTGATAAGCGGCATCGGCGTAGGCGTGCAGGCGATCCTTGTCTTTCGGCGCCAGCTCTTTCAAGTCGGTGCGGTATTCGCTGAAGCGTTCGGCGATACCGGCGTTGGCGCGCAGCAGGGTGGTGTCGAAGGTCCAGTTCAGCGCTTCGATGTTGGTGTCGCGCCACTGGCCGTCGTCGTTGCGCAGGCGCTGGCGACCGAACTTGAGGATCTCGCCGGGGTAGGGCGTCAGACCGCTGTATCCGACCCAGAACTCGCGCATCGCCAGGTAGTTTTTCTTGGTCTTGCGGTCGCCGTTGTCGGTGGTTTGTTCACCGTCGGACTGTTGCAGGGTGTCGGTCTCGATGATGTCGGTCGAGGTCACGGCCTGGCCCATGGCGTAGGCGCTCCACGCGCCGCTTTCGCCGTAGACCCATGGACGCAGATCGAGGCCGAGGCCGTTGACGTCGCCGCCCGGGGCGGTGCCGAGGTCGCGGTCGTCTTCGGACTGGCCGGTGATCTTCACTTCGAGGCCGAAGTTCTTGGTTTCAGTCATCGCGGCCAGTGTCGGGCAAGACCAGATCAGCGCGAACGAAAGGCCAATGCCGGCCTTCACGAATGGATTCAACTTCATAATTTTTCCTCGCCGTCTTCTTCTTGCAGGGCGTGCAGTTGCATTGCGTTCGGGTTCAGGGCGCCACGGCTGGCCTGTTCCTGTTGCAACAGACGCTGGGCTTCGGCCAGGCGCTCGGGCGGCAATTGCGCCGCGAGCGTGGTTGCCAGCTCGTCGGCTTGCGGGGTGTTTTGTACCTTGGCCAATTGGCTGAACACGTAGGCGTTGAGCGGATCGGGTTTGGTGCCCTTGCCTTGGGAAAACAGCTGGGCGATAGCGAAGTCGGCGCTGTTCTGGCCGTTGCGCGCAGCGGTCAGCAGATGGTCGAGGGCCTTCTGCGGATAGACCTTGCCCAGGTAGCCACGGCGGTAGATCTGGCCGAGGTAGTAGTCGGCGGCGACTTCGCGGCCGATGGCTTTCTGGAAATGTTCCTCGGCGACTTTCGCATCGGCCGGCACCAGTTTGCCTTCGTAGTAGAGCTTGCCCAGCAACAGCTCGGCGCGCGGTTGGTCGGCGGCACGGCCGTTGTCCAGGTACTGCATCATCTGATCGACATCGCCGAGTTCCGGAAAGTCGTAGAGCAATTGCGCCAGCGTCACCCACGACGCCGGGTAGCCTGGAGCGATCGGCTCAAGCAGCGACTGCGCGGTTTTTTCGTCGGTCTTGCCGAGGGTCGAATCGGCAAGCACGCGGGCGACGGAGTCCACGCGCTGGGCGCTGACGCTGCCACGGCTGTGAGCGGCCTGCATCTGCTTGATCAGCTCGGCTTGCCGGTCTGGCTGCGCACGTTTTTGATAGACCGTGGCCAGTTCGACGTAGCAGATGTCGGTGGTGTTGAGCGCGGCCTTGCAGATTTTTTCCACGTCATCCAGATGCTGGTCGTAAGTACCCTGGGTGCGATACAGCAGCACCTGCGCCAGGCCGGCTTCCGGGTAACCGGATTTGCGCCACTGGTCGATCTGCTGCTGGGCGTTGATGTTCGGGAAACTGTGCGGGTATTGCAGGTACAGCATCGCCAGCGGGATCAGCGTATTGCCTTCGCCATGGGCGGCGGCTTTCTTCAGCAGGGTTTCGGCTTCGTGATGCTCGGCTTCGGTGGAGCCGGGCTTGGCCACCAGCAAGCGACCGAGACGGGCCTGGGCACGCGGCGACACATCGGCGGCTGCGCGATAGGTCGCCTCGGCCTGTTTGATCTGCTCAGGGTCGCGGCTGTCGACCTGGATGTCGGCGAGACCCACCTGGGCTTCGCTGTAACCCAAGTCGGCCAGCGCACGGTAGTTCTGCGCGGCAGTCGCGGTGTCGCCGCGCTTCAGCGCTTCGTTGGCCAGACGCTGGTCGGGCAGGCCGGCGCAACCGGCCAGACTGACTGCCAATGCAACTGCACACAGAGGACCCATGTGGGAGCGGGCTTGCTCGCGAAGGCGGTGTGTCAGCCCACACTGATTCTGAATGTTGAACCGCATTCGCGAGCAAGCCCGCTCCCACAAGGGCTGCGGCGTGTTCAAAGGAGTAGGAATCGTCACAGGCATGTCCTCGACTTAAAGACCGGCAGCCATGGCTTTGTCGATCAGCCAGTTCAGGTTCGGGCCACGGTCGCTGTTCACTTCCACCGGGCGGCCGGCGAAGCTGCTGTCGAGCGGCTCGTCAGGCTGGATCTGCACGCGGATGTCGGAAGACAGGTCGGCGCTTTTCAGGCTGGTGCTGCTGACGATCTTGCCGGTGCGGGTCTGGTCTTCGCCGGCGATCTGGAAGCTCACTGGAGTACCCGGGCGCACGTCGCCGAACTGGCGATAGGAGAAGCGTGCATCGACGGTGGCCTGGGTATTGCGCGGTACGAGGGTGAAGATCACGTCGCCCTTGCTGGCGTATTGACCGTCCGCCACCAGTTGCTGGGCCACGGTGCAATCGCATGGTGAGGTGAGGGTGCCGGTCATTTGCTTGCCGAACAGTTCTTCAACCTTGGCCGGTTGCAACTGATCTTCATCCAGATGGCCCTTGAGCACGTCGAGCATGCTGGTGCTGAAAGTCGCCAGCGGTGCACCTTTGGCGGCGACGCCGTCGGACTTCACCAGGCTCTGCACGGTGCCGTCGCGTGGCATGGTGATGTTCATGCCCGGCACGCTGACCAGACCGGCCTGGGCGTGGCTGACGAAGTACATGCTGTACACCGATTTGAAAATGAATCCCGCCGCCACAAGGCCGATCGCGAAGATACCGGCGCTGAAGGTCACCGCTTTCAAACGACCGAACGGGGTCATGCCGTGGCCGCCGTCCTTGACCTTGCGCGCCTTGGTGAAGTTGTCGCGTTGCAGGGTCGCCAGCACTTCGCCGATGCTGACGATGTCGCCGGCCAGGTGCGAAGTGATCAGGTGGCGCAGGGTCGAAATGTCCTGCGGTTCGAGGTTCTGGAACTGGCAACCGGCGCGGCCGGTCTGGCGGTCGTAGGAGCGCACTTGCAGTTCAACATCCATGGCGATGCCGAGGTTGTCGATGACGAATTGCAGGCGCGCCTTGCGCACCTCGCCGACGGTCAGCGGCAGTTGCCCGGCGTTGAACGCCAGGCCACCGGCGGACAGATCGATGACCCGTGCTTCGACCGGTGTCCGGTCAGGGCCGAAGAACCGCAGCTTGGCCGGGATTTTCACTCGGGCGTGCTGGCGCTGGGCTTCGGATTCATGCACTACGTTGGCGTTGACGGCGGTATTCATAGGGGCGATTTCCTTGTTAATTCAAGAGGGGCGGGTCAGACCATCATCAGCAGCACGGCGACGAAAATACTGCCGGCGGAGAAGGTCATGGTCCGAGACGACCAGGTGTTGAACCAACGTTGAAAGCTGGCGAGATCACGGGTCAGGGAAGTGGGCTGGCGAGTCCAGGATTGTTGGTCGAGGCGGAAGAACACATAGATCTTCACCAGCGCACCGACGATCTGGTTGTAATAGAGAATCACCGGGTAGGCCGGGCCGATCCGGTGACCGGAGCAGGACAGCAGCAGCGTCAGAATCAGGCGGGTGATGCCGATCCACAGCAGGTACGCGAGGATGAACGCGCCGCCGTATTTGAAGCTGGCGATGATTGCCACGGTCAGGCCCAGCAGCGAGGTCCACATCGATACGCGCTGGTCGAACAGCACCACCGAGGTGAAGGCACCGAGGCGTTTCACACCCAGGCCCAGCGCTCGCGAGTTCTGCCGCAGGTTGTTGCCGTACCAGCGGAACATCAGTTTGCGACTGGCCTTGATGAAGCTCTTTTCCGGCGGGTGTTCAACGGTGTTGATCGCGGCATCCGGCACGTAGAAGGTGTCGTAACCCAGGCGCATCAGGCTGAACCAGCTCGACTTGTCGTCGCCGGTCAGGAACTTGAAACGGCCCAGGCGCCAGTGTTGCAGCGAGTCGCTTTCGACGTCGGCGATGAAGTCCGGGTTGGTCACCACGGTGGCGCGGAATACCGACATGCGACCGGTCATGGTCAGCACGCGCTTGGACAGGGCCATCGAGCACATGTTGATGTGGCGCTGGGCGAAACGCAGCTTGTGCCACTCGCTCATGATGTAGCCGCCGCGCACTTCGCAGAATTCGTTGGTGGTCAGGCCGCCGACGTTGCCGAACAGCTGGAACCACGGCACGGTCTTGCGCACCACGCCTTCGCCGAGCACGGTGTCGCCGTCGATCACGGCGACCACGGCGCGGTCGTCCGGCAGGTGACGGGAGATCGCGCGGAAACCGAAAGCCAGACCATCGCGCTTGCCAGTGCCGGGAATGCGCACGAAGTCGAGCTTCACGCGATCTGGCGGATTCATCCGCGCCCACAGCGCCTTGACCAGCAGTTCATCGGACATTTCGACGATGGAGCAGACCACGGTGGTCGGCAGTTCGCAGTCGATGGCTTCGCGGATCACCGAGCTGTAGACCTGCGCGGTGGTCAACGCGTCGATGCGAAAACTGGTGACCATCAGAAACACATGGGACGGGTCCGCCGCTTTACCCAGCTTGCGAACCTTGCGGCGCAGGTGCGGGTAGACGATGTAGAGAAAAATCATGCCGCGCACAAAGTGCGTGGCACCCATCGAGTAGCGCCAGATACCCACGGCGCCAATCAGGAAAATGAAGTCCTTCGACTCGGAGTCGAACGTGGACGTGGGCAGCATCAGGGCCAGGCCCATCAGCAGGCTCAGAAACAAAAGCCAGCCGGCGGATTGCAGAAAAAAATGTTTGAGCTTGGACATGACCGTCATCCGAAGGTGATGGGGGCTTCAAGCCGCCGCCGATTCACGGCGTGCGGCTTGAAGCTCGAAGCGTGCTGCTGCGTTACCAGCAGATGCCTTCGGTGCGGGTGCCGGCATCGGTGGCCTTGGCCATGAAACCGACCAGGTCGATCACCTGTTTGCCATGCGGCGCTTGCTGGGCAAGGGCGCGGAACTTCTCGTCGCGGTTGCCGAGGATGATCACGTCGGAGTTGTCGATCACCGAATCGAAGTCCGCGTTGAGCAGGGACGACACATGCGGGATCTTCGACTCGATGTAGTCCTTGTTCGCGCCGTGGACACGGGCGTACTGGACGTTGCTGTCGTAGATGCTCAGGTCGTAACCCTTGCCGATCAGCATCTCCGCCAGTTCCACCAGCGGACTTTCGCGCAGGTCGTCAGTGCCGGCCTTGAAGCTCAGGCCGAGCAAGGCAACTTTGCGTTTGTCGTGGCTTTCAACGATGTCGAAGGCGTTCTGCACTTGCGATTCGTTGCTGCGCATCAGCGAGTTGAGCAACGGTGCTTCGACGTCCAGGGAGCCGGCGCGGTAGGTCAGGGCACGTACGTCTTTTGGCAGGCACGAACCGCCGAAGGCGAAGCCCGGACGCATGTAGTACTGGGACAGGTTGAGGGTCTTGTCCTGGCAGACCACGTCCATCACCTCACGGCCATCGACGCCCACCGCTTTGGCGATGTTGCCGATCTCGTTGGCGAAGGTCACTTTGGTGGCGTGCCAGACGTTGCAGGTGTACTTGATCATCTCGGCAACGGCGATGTCCTTGCGGATGATCGGTGCGTCGAGTTCTTCGTACAGCGATTGCAGGACGTCGCCCGAAGCCTTGTCGAACTCGCCGATGACGGTCATCGGTGGCAGGTCGTAGTCGGCAATTGCGGTGGACTCACGCAGGAACTCAGGGTTGACCGCCACGCCGAAATCGACACCGGCCTTCTTGCCGGAGCAGTCTTCCAGGATCGGGATCACCACGTTGGCCACGGTGCCCGGCAGCACAGTGCTGCGCACGACGATGGTGTGACGGGTGGATTTTTCACGCAGGACAAAACCGATCTCGCGGCACACCGCTTCGATGTAGTTCAGTTCCAGATCGCCGTTCTTCTTGCTCGGCGTGCCGACGCAAATCATCGACAGATCGGTGTCACGAATCGCCTCGGCGAAGTTGGTCGTACCGCGCAGACGACCGGTCTGGATACCTTGTGCCAGCAACTCGCCCAGGCCCGGTTCGACAATGGGGGATTTGCCAGCGTTGATCATGTCGATCTTTTCTTTGGCAACATCGACGCCAACCACGTCATGGCCCCGTGCAGACAGGCAACCGGCACATACTGCGCCGACGTAACCCAAACCAAATATGCTGATGCGCATCGCAATTACCTCTGTATATATCAGGCCGTTAGAGGGCCGGAGTTAATGGTGTTCAGCGGTCTTAGTGCACTCGAAAGTGTGACTTTCAGGCGCCACAATGCCGTGTGCAGGCATACTAAGTTTCGAGTGTCTAAATAAGTGCACTCAAGATGTGCGCAACCAGGCCTTGTTGTTGTGACGTGCCCTGTTATGCAGCTGATCCTCGTGTCAGAGGACTCTTGTGCAATCTCGTATTGCGCGCCCGATGTCAGGCGCAGGCCTGTAGATCGGGCGGTTGGGTGCTCTGGCGAGCACGTTTATAAGGGCGCGGCCTTGGCCTTGTAGGGGATATTGATGGTGCGTATCTCCTGTCCTTCGATAGTTGTCCAGAGTTGTTATCCATTGGGGCTAGTTGCTGTGACAACTTGGTTACATGGTTTTGATCTCTGCGTAAGTTATCTCGTACATGCTCGGCGAGAATCGTTACCGGTGGTATGAGCTATGCATTTGGACATAGTTCCAGTCCGCTGATCGCGAAATCTGAAATTTCTTGAAATATTGAGAAAGATGGCACTGCTCTCATATTGATAGCACTTTCGATTTCGCCCTTTATTGATAGGCAGATAATCGCGTTAGATGGTTTTGTGCCACTACGCTGAAAAAATTTAGGTGCCACTACTGAAAAAAATGACAACTGTCGAGTGAAAGAAAAGATAGAAATGGAGGTGCTGTTTTTATGGCGTCAACAAGCTGACGAAAAGGCGGGAGGTTTTTTTGACGTCGTGCGAGCTGCACGACTCTTTCTATAAAGAGTCGTGCAATGGGCATGCTTTATTCCGGGGCGTGGTCGCGCAGAAACACCAGATTGTCCGGTTTCGACTGTTCGGCGCTGTAGCGATAACCCTGTACATCGAACTGTTTGAGGGCGGCCGGATCGTTGATGCGCTCCTGGATCACAAAACGGCTCATCAGGCCTCGAGCTTTCTTGGCGTAGAAGCTGATGATCTTGTACTGGCCGTTCTTCAGGTCCTTGAATTCGGTGTTGATGATTCGCGCGTTCAGGGCCGTGCGTTTGACCGCCGAGAAGTATTCGGTGGATGCCAGGTTCAGCAGCACGTCATCGCCCTGGTCGGCCAGCGCTTCGTTCAGCCATTCGCTGATGCGCGTGCCCCAGAATGCGTACAGGTCCTTGCCGCGGGCGTTAGGCAGTTTGGTGCCCATTTCCAGGCGATACGGTTGCATCAGATCGAGCGGGCGCAACAGGCCGTAGAGGCCGGAGAGCATGCGCAGGTGCTGTTGCGCGTAGTCGAAATCGGCTTCGCTGAAGGACTGGGCGTCGAGCCCGGTGTAGACGTCGCCCTTGAAGGCCAGCAACGCCTGTTTGGCGTTCTCGGTAGTGAATGCCGGCGTCCAGCTACCGAAACGCGCAGCGTTGAGGCCACCGATCTTGTCGGAGACGTGCATCAGTTCGCTGATCTGCGCGGGGCTCAGTTCGCGCAACTGCTGGATCAGCTCCTGGGAATGGTCGAGGTACTGCGGCTGTGTGAAGCGCTGGGTCGCCGGCGGTGTTTCGTAATCGAGGGTCTTGGCGGGGGAAATCACCATCAGCATGAAGTCGTCTCCTTTAATCGTGGGGGCGATTCTAGGGGGTTGGGGCGGATGACTCCAGCTATCACGTTCATAGGTGATCGGCGGTTTGCGAGCCGGATCGGCTATAGTGCCGCGCGGGTTTTGTTATGGAGACACCCCTTTGCGCATTGTTCTTTTATTCATGGTGTGGCTGTTGAGCGTCGGTGCCGTTGCGGCGCCGGGCGATATCGCCACGCTCGATCGCAGCACCTGGCCGGAGAAGCTCGACAACCCGACCCTGTTCGACGTCGCCTCGCGGGCGGAAATCCTGATGTTCGCCCGGGGCCTGCTGGGCAGCGAGTCGCTGGATGAGGCTGGGCTGGCCCAGCGCCTGGGGCTGCGCACGGTCAATCTGGAGGCGATCAACAGCCTGCGCGCTCGCCTGTGGCAGCGGCTGCTGACCAACTACAACTTCGCCCAGCAAAGCTGCGATCAGGACGCCTCGTTCTGCTTCCTCGTCGAAGACTTGCCGACCCTGCGTGAGCAGGCGGCCAAGTTCGTGGTCAGCGATGAAAGCTATTACACCAAGTGGGCCGAGCCGAGCCGGATCTTTCATCTGCAGTACCTGGACGAACTGATGCGCAAGGCGGCGCTGTCGCCGCAGACCACCAGCGAAGTCGATCATTTCGGTGACTACGAGCGTAACGGCGACGAGATGCACGACCGGTTGTTCCTGCTGAGTTTCGACAGCGCTGCCAACCTGCTGCCGGACAATACCGAATGGCTCGCCGAATACCTGCGCAAGTCGAACCTGAGCGGCACGTTCTTCATGTTGGGCAAGGATATTCAGGCACGGCTGGCCGATCGTTCGGTCAGCAGCCTGCAAGCGGCGTTTTCGAGGCAGTGCGTGGGTGTGCAGGGTTGGGAGTTCCGCTCCCACAGCCACTGGCAGGACTGGCAGGACTCGGTGCGACGCAGCGCCGATCTGGTCAAGAACAAGCTGCCGGAGAACTACGTGCCGCTGTTCCGTCCACCGGATGGCCAGCGCCGCAGCGATGCGCAGGGTTTCTTCAACGCGCAGGGCCTGCAAGTGGCGCTGTGGGACATCGATGCCCAGGACGGCGCCGGCAAGCTCAAGGGCAATCCCAGCGCGCAGCGGGTGCTGACCCTGATGCTGTTGTGGCGTCACGGGGTGATCAATTTCAACATGAAGCAGGATGCGGTGAAGACGGCGTTGCCGTGGCTGATCACGCAAACCGCGCAAAGCGGCATCGGCTGGGAAGACTGTCAGGACGCTTTTCGCTGATGAGCGGCAAGAGCCCGGAAACATTGGGCTTGGGGTGAATTTTTTGCAAAATTCGATGCAGGCGGACTTCCGACTCTAACGGGGGCAGGGCGGTCCGCCAAGGGCTTTTCGTCACTTTGCAAAATAAACTTCAAAAAAGCGTCAAAGTGCTTTTTTCTGTCACGGGTTTTGGAGTATTACGAAGTCAGACCGCCGAAACCTGCAACACAGGTGGCGTCTTCCAAGACCCATTTTGTGTGCGGTTCACCTGCTATCCCGACAAAAGCTGTGCAGGTGGATTCGGCAGTCACTTCGAGGCGCAGCACCGCCCAGGTATTGCGTCGAATGGCTCCCACAAAGGTGACCGAGTATGGATGATCACGGACGTAGCCCTTCCTCCAACCAGCCAATCCTTTATGTACTCGATACCAACGTACTGATTCACGATCCAAACGCCCTGCTGAATTTCGAAGAACACCACGTCGCGATCCCGATGACCGTGCTTGAAGAGCTGGACAAGCTCAAGAGCGGGCATCACAGCGTGGCCGCCGAATGCCGCCAGGCCATCCGGCTGATCGACAAGACGTTGGGCGATGCCTCGCCCGAAGACGTCGAGCAAGGGGTGCCGATCCAGCGCGGGAAGAGCGGGCCGAAGGGGTTGCTGTCAATTCTGATGAGCAAACAGGCAGAGTCGAACCTGATTCTGCCCGAGCACCTGAACGACAACAAAATCATCAATCAGTTGATCGACCTGCACACCCGCGATCCGAAGAAACCGGTGGTGCTGGTCACCAAAGACATCAACATGCGCCTCAAGGCGCGTGCCTGCGGGATCGACGCCGAGGACTACAGCACCGACCAACTGGTCGACGACGTGTCCCTGCTGCCCAACGGTTATCACAACATGACCGGCTCCTTCTGGGACCGCGTGAGCAAGGTCGAAACCCGTCAGGACCATGGCCGCACCTGGCACCAGGTGCAATTGATCGACAACCTGCCGGCGGTGCACATCAACGAGTTCATCATTGATGAGCAAGGTTTCGTCGGCTGGATCAAGGAGATTGAAGAGGACCGGCTGCTGATCCTCGATCTGCACCAGGAACCGCTGCTGCATCAGGAAGCCTGGGGTCTGAAGCCGCGTGACATTTATCAGAGCCTGGCGCTGTACGCCTTGCTCGACCCTGACATTCATCTGGTCAACCTGTCCGGCGCCGCCGGGTCCGGCAAGACCATCCTGGCGCTGGCCGCTGCGATCGAGCAGACCATGGTCAGCAAGCGTTATCGCCGCATCATCGCCACCCGCAGCGTGCAGGGCCTGGACCAGGAAATCGGCTTCCTGCCGGGCACCGAAGCGGAAAAAATGGAGCCTTGGCTCGGCGCCATCACCGACAACCTCGAAGCCTTGCACATGGATGACGAAAACACCCATGGCAGCGTCGACTACATCCTCAGCAAAGTGCCGTTGCAGTTCAAATCGCTCAACTACATTCGCGGTCGCAGCTTCCAGCAGAGCCTGATCCTGATCGACGAATGCCAGAACCTCACGCCGCACCAGATGAAAACCATCATCACCCGGGCCGGCGCCGGTTCCAAAGTGGTGTGCCTGGGCAACCTGGCGCAGATCGACACCCCTTACCTGTCCGCGACCAGTTCCGGGCTGACTTACCTCACCGAACGTTTCAAAGACTTCCCCAACGGTGTGCACATCACCCTGCAAGGGGTGCCGCGTTCGATTCTGGCCGAATACGCCGAATCGCATCTGTAACCTGCCAAAGGAACCGGGCGACTGCAAAGTCGCCCGGTTTTTTATGTGCGGAAATTTGACCCGCAGGTTTACAATCGGCACTCCTGATCAGGAGTAATCCCGTGCTGACTCATCTCGATTCCCAAGGTCGCGCCAACATGGTCGACGTCACCGAAAAAGCCGTGACGTTCCGCGAGGCGACGGCCCAAGCGCTGGTGCGCATGCTGCCCGACACTCTGCAGATGATCGTCAGCGGCGGCCATCCCAAGGGCGACGTGTTCGCCGTGGCGCGCATTGCCGGCATCCAGGCGGCGAAGAAAACCAGTGACCTGATTCCCCTGTGCCATCCGCTGATGCTCACCGGCGTCAAGGTCGAACTCAGCGCTGAAGGCGACGACGCGGTGCGTATCGTGGCTCGCTGCAAGTTGTCCGGGCAGACCGGCGTCGAGATGGAAGCGCTGACCGCCGCCAGCGTCGCCGCGCTGACAATCTATGACATGTGCAAGGCCGTGGATCGCGGCATGACCATCGAAAGCGTGCGTCTGCTGGAAAAGGTCGGCGGCAAGAGTGGTCACTTCCAGGCGGAGCAGCCATGAACCTGACCGTGAAGTTTTTTGCCCGTTACCGTGAGGCGCTGGGCGTGGATTCGCTGAAGGTCGAGGGCGATTTTTCGACGGTCGAAGACGTGCGCGCATTGCTCGCCAAGCGAGACGGTGCTGATGTGCTTAGTGAGCAGAACCTGATGTGCGCGCGCAACGAAGACCTTTGCCAGCTCGACGAGCCGGTGGTCGATGGCGACGAAGTGGCGTTTTTCCCCACCGTGACCGGAGGCTGAGACATGGCGATTCGTGTGCAGCCCACGGCGTTCGATCCTGGCGCTGAAGTCAATGCGATGCACGCGGCCAATGTCGGCGTCGGCGCGGTGGTGAGTTTTGTCGGCTACGTGCGCGACTTCAACGATGGCCTCGATGTCGCCGGAATGTTTCTGGAGCACTATCCGGGCATGACCGAAAAGGCTCTCGGCAAGATTGCCCTGGAGGCTGAACAGCGCTGGCCGCTGTTGAAGCTGGAAGTGCTGCATCGCATCGGCGCGCTGGAGCCGGGCGAGCCGATCGTGTTCGTCGGCGCCGCCAGCGCCCATCGTCAGGCGGCATTCGACGCCTGCGCCTTCGTCATGGATTACCTGAAAACCCGCGCGCCGTTCTGGAAGAAAGAGAACACCAGCGACGGCCCGCGCTGGGTCGAAGGTCGTGACAGCGATCATGCCGCTGCGGATCGCTGGAAGCAGTAATTCCTCTCCTCAATCAATCTTCCCTCGACTCCCGACCATCGGCTGACGCCGATGGCGTTTGTCCAATTGACGGCTTGTACGTAAAAGTCCAGTATGGATTTACAAGTACAAATAAAGCTTTTCCCTGTTTCAGCTCTTTCTTCTGTCTTGCCAAACCAACAACAACCCGCGAGAGAACGAACATGAAGAAATTCCCCCTCATCACCGGTCTGGCGCTGAGCCTTTTGGCGTGCAGCAACGTGTTTGCCGCCGAGAAAACCTTGCGTATCGGTATCGAAGCGGCCTATCCGCCCTTCGCCTCAAAGACCGACCAAGGTGAAATCGTCGGTTTCGACTACGACATCGGCAATGCCTTGTGCGCGCAGATGCAGGTCAAGTGCGTGTGGGTCGAGGGCGAGTTCGACGGCCTGATTCCTTCCCTGAAAGTGAAGAAAATCGACATGGCGCTGTCGTCCATGACCATCAACGAAGACCGCAAGAAATCCGTGGACTTCACCCACAAGTACTATTTCACCTCGTCGCGGCTGGTGATGAAGGAAGGCGCGACCGTCGATGACCAGTACGCCAGCCTCAAGGGCAAGACCGTGGGCGTGCAGCGTGCGACCACCACCGATCGTTACGCCACCGAGGTGTTCGAGCCCAAGGGCATCAACGTCAAGCGCTATGGCAACAACGAAGAAATCTACATGGACCTGGCGGCCGGGCGTCTCGACGCGATCTTTGCCGACACCATTCCGCTGACCGACTTCCTGTCGATGCCACGGGGCAAGGGTTACGCGTTTGTCGGGCCTGAGCTGAAGGATCCGAAGTACGTGGGCGAGGGCGCCGGGATTGCGGTGCGCAAGGGCAACACCGAACTGGTCAGCCAATTGAATAGCGCCATCGACGGCATTCGCGCCAGTGGCGAGTATCAGAAAATTTCCGAGAAGTACTTCAAGTCGGACATCTACGGCGACTGATAGTCCGCCATCGCTGGCAAGCCAGCTCCCACAGAGATTTTAGGTGTACACAAAACCTGTGAGAGCTGGCTTGCCAGCGATGAGGCCGTAACATTCACCGCAAATTTTCAGCCCTTCAATTCCTTCAGATGCTTGTAAACCGTCGCCCGCCCCATGTTCAGCACATTGGCCACATAGTTCGAGGCGCTCTTGCCCTTGAACGCCCCCTCGGCGTGCAGCGCCAGTACCAGTTCGCGTTTGTGATCGCGGGTCAGCAGATTCAGACTCAGTTGCCGCTCGCGCAGCCAGGCGTGCAGGAAAGTGTTGATGCGCTCCTGCCAGTCATCGCGAAACAGCGAGTCCGGTTGCGGGATCAGTTTGCTCGGCGAGAGGAACAGGTCCAGCGCAGCCTTGGCATTCTCGAACAGCGAAATATTCAGGTTGATGCACAGCACCGCCAGCGGATGACCTTCGCTGTCGCGCAGCACGGTGCTCAGGCTGCGAATCTTCTGGCCGTCCCAGTTAAGCTTTTCATACGGACCGATGTTCCGTTCGCTGACGTCGTCGCTGAGCATGTCTTCCAGCGATGATTCATCGCCGATCACCCGTTTCGACAGGTTATTGGCGATGTAGTCGACCTTCTGCGTGCGCAGGTCATGCAACACCACTTCGGCATGGGGAAAGAACAGCGTGGCAATGGCGTCAGCGATGGCGTGGTAGTTATCCAGCGCGGCGTCATTCAGCTCGGGAGTGTGTTCAGGGGCGGTCATAACTGTGGAGCTCCAGGCAACGTCAACGCCCCCGTGATCCGGGGGCGTTGCGAGTGTGCCGCAATCCGTTGGGCGAGTCATCCGGGTGGTCGGTCAGGCCAGGCGGGCAGGGGCGAGCATGGCGGCGGTCAGGCCGAATTGTTTGAGGTGCTCGGGCAGCGACTCACCGCGCACCAGCGCCGCGCTGGCCTGGCCCATCGCCGGTGAAGTCTGGATGCCGTAGCCGCCCTGGGCCGCGACCCAGAACAGCCCCGGCACTTGCGGATCGAACCCGGACAGCAAATCGCCGTCAGCCACGAAGCTGCGCAGACCGGCCCAGGTGCGGGTGGGGCGGCGGATGGTCAGGGTCGTCGCCTCTTCGATCTGGTAGATGCCCATGGCGATGTCCAGCTCTTCCGGCTGCACGTCGTGGGGCTCGACCGGGTCGGCGTTGGCCGGCGAGCCGAGGAACATGCCGGCGTCGGGCTTCATGTAGAACGATTCGTCGAGGCTGACCAGCATCGGCCAGTGGTGAATGTCCACGCCTTCGGGCCCGGCGAAGATGAACGCCGCACGGCGTTTCGGTTGCAGGCCCAGCGGCCGGGCGCCGGCCAGGGCACCGATCTTGTCGGCCCAGGCGCCTGCCGCGTTGATCACGATGGGGGCGTTGAAAGTCTGGCCGTTGGTCTGCACTTGCCAGACCCCTTCGGCATCACGGCTCAGCCCGAGCACTTCGCAATCGGTCAGGACTTGCCCGTTGTTGCGACGGATGCCGCGCAGATAACCCTGATGCAGAGCGTCGGTGTCGATGTCGCTGGCGGTCGGGTCGTAGATCGCACCGTGGACTTTTTCCCGGCGCAGGATTGGCAGCCGCACGCAGGCTTCTTCCGCGCTGAGCAACTGCATCTCCGGCACCGTGGCTTTGGCGCTCAGATATTGATTATTCAGCTCGGCAGCGTCGCCGGTGAAGTCCACGGTCATTTCGCCTCGCGGGGTCAGCAGCGGGTGCTCACAGAAGCCGCTGGGCGGGTGATCGAAAAACGCCCGGCTGGCCTGGGTCAGCGCCCGAACCTGCGGCGTGCCGTAAGCGGCGGTGAACAGCGCGGCAGAGCGCCCGGTGGAGTGATAGGCCGGATGCGACTCGCGTTCCAGCACCACGACCTTGCCATGTTGCGACAGCCAGAAACCGGTGGAAGCGCCGGCAATCCCGCCGCCGATGATGATGAAATCTGCATGACTCATGAAAATCTCCGGTGTCAGCGCTGCAGTTGATAAACGGCGTTGGCCAGGGCGATGTCTTCCAGGCCCAGACCGATGGAGCGGAAGAACACGTGTCGGTCATAACCCGGGCGCTGCACTTTTTCGCTGAGCAGATCCGCCAGGTCGCCGACGATCGCACTGGTGTCCCAGTCATGCTGTTCGCTGGCGATCAGCATCTCGCCAGCCGAACCCGGCGTGGTCAGACGATAGTCGCAGAACACCTGCATGTCGTTGAGGCACTGCGGCGGCACTTCGTGGGCG
Source organism: Pseudomonas sp. SDO52101_S400 (assembly GCF_054071635.1). Lineage (NCBI taxonomy): Bacteria > Pseudomonadati > Pseudomonadota > Gammaproteobacteria > Pseudomonadales > Pseudomonadaceae > Pseudomonas > Pseudomonas sp. SDO52101_S400. Next base: position 27,312 of record NZ_JBSVWF010000060.1, read on the forward strand.
CGTGGTGCATTGGTGCTGATCGAGGTGATCAGCGCCGGTTTGCTCAAGGTTGCCGGGTCGATCACAGGTCCCGCGGATGAGGTGCAGAGCATGATCACGTCTGCCTCGGCGATAGCGGTATCGCGGCTGTCGGCGATGTTCACCCGTGGATCGAGGTTTTGCAGCAGGCGGGCGGTTGTCGCGTCTTCGCTCAGGGTGGGCGAGTACACGCTGATGCTCTGCCAGTCGCGCAACGTTTTGACGTAGTGCAGATGCGCCTGGGCGACCTTGCCGCTGCCGATGATCGCCAGGCGCGAGGCCTTCAATGGGGCAAGGGCGTCGACGGCAACGGCGGTGGTCGCCGCAGTGCGGGCGGTGGTCAGTTCGCCGGCATCGCAGAGCAGCAGCGGCTGACCGGTCTGCATCGACATCAACAGTGTCCACGCCGTCACCAGCGGGCCTTGTTCGCGAACGATGTACGGCGAAGTCTTGACCCCGTACACGCCGTCTTCGGCCAGCACGCCCAGATAGTTGATGAAGTCCCCGGCGCCCTGGGGGAACTCCACCAGTTGCTGTGCCGGTTGCACCGCATGCCCGGCCGCCAGATCACGGAACAGCTTGCGCAGAATCTGCGGCACATCGATCCGGGCCAGAAGCTCGCGGGCCTGGGTTTGGTCGATCACGTAAGGCGTACTGGACATGTCGGACTCCGGAGTTGTATCTAAACTAATTTGTCCATTATGGACTTTTAGTTTTATTGAACAATATCCGGGCGAAAAAAAAGCGCAGTCCGTTGCCGGCTGCGCTTCTCTTTGTGGCGTCGCTTACTGTGGACGCTTGCGCTCAACCGCCCGCAACAGATGGGTCGGCGGCGTTTCACAGCTGATCTTGCGACCCAGCTTTTCTTCGATGGACGGCAACTGATACGAGTCGTCTTCACCGGCGAAGCTGATCGACACGCCATCGGCGCCCGCCCGACCGGTACGGCCGATGCGGTGCACGTAGTCGTCCGGGACTTCCGGCAGGGTGAAGTTGATCACATGGCTGATGCCGTCGATGTGAATGCCGCGACCGGCCACGTCGGTGGCGACCAGAACGCGGATCTTGCCTTCGCGAAAGCCTTCCAGCGTCTTGATCCGCTTGTGCTGCGGCACGTCGCCGGACAGTTGCGCGGCGTTGATGCCGTCACGCACCAGGCGTTCCTCGATGCGTCGCACTTCATCCTTGCGGTTGGCGAACACGATGACCCGCTCCCAGCCGTTGTCGTTGACCAGGTTGAAGAGCAGTTTGTATTTGTCGGCACCGGCTACCGCGTAGATGTGCTGTTCGACGTTTTCGTTGGCCACGTTGGTGACCTCGATTTCGACGATGGCAGGATCGGTGGTCCACTGCTTGGCGAGGTTCATCACGTCTTCGGTGAAGGTCGCGGAGAACAGCAGGGTCTGGCGTTCGCTTTTCGGCGGGGTCTGGCGAATGATCTGCCGCACTTGCGGGATGAAACCCATGTCGAGCATGCGGTCGGCTTCGTCCAGCACCATTACTTCGACCATGTCCAGGTGCACGTCGCCGCGCTGGTTGAAGTCGAGCAGACGGCCCGGGGTGGCAACGAGGATGTCACAGTGGCGGGCTTCGAGGTGCTTGAGCTGCTTGTCGAAGTCCATGCCGCCGACGAACGTCATGACGTTGAGGCCGGTGTACTTGGTCAGGTCGGCGGCGTCCTTGGCGATCTGCACCACCAGCTCACGGGTCGGTGCGATGATCAGCGCCCGTGGCTCGCCCATGTAGCGCTCTTTCGGCGGCGGGGTCTGCAACAACTGGGTGATGATCGAGATCAGGAATGCGGCGGTCTTGCCGGTACCGGTCTGGGCGCGGCCGATGGCGTCTTTGCCGGCGAGGGTGAAACCCAGCACTTGGGCCTGGATCGGCGTGCAATACGGGAAACCCAGGTCCTGGATGGCGTGCATCAGTTCCGGGGCGAGTTTGAAATCGTGGAAACGGGTCTTGCCTTCCTGTGGCTCGACGACGAAGTCTTCGAGTTTCCACGGAATGACCGGCGCCTTGGGCTTCGGTTCGCGGCGAGGCTTGGCCGGTTTTGGTACTTCGCTGCGCGCCGGTTCAGTGACAGGGGCGGCGACAGGGTCGGTTTTCGGTTCGCGTTTCGGTGTGGCTACGGGAGCCTGGCGGTCGGCCTGTTTGCCATCGCTGCGATGGCCGGGGGCGTGCGACGGCGCACTGGGAGCTGGCGCGAGCTGCTCAGCCTCGCTTTTTCCGAACATCTTCTTGAGTGCTTTGAGCACGGTCATCTCATCAATTGGTTAAGGAATGTACGCCGGCCAGTGTAATGCAAGAAACGGGCGCGGCGTAGTGGGATGATCAAAGGGGCCCGACCACCGGAAAATCGAGCCCCGATCGATCAGCGCAGGCGTTCGCTCAGCCACACGCCGATGTCGCGAATTTCTTCGGGTAACACTTCGTGCTCCATTGGGTATTCCTGCCATGTCACGGTGACACCATGGGCCTTCAGATACTCATAAGCCGTGCGGCCCATGGAGTTCTGCACCACGTTGTCGTACTGGCCGTGAAGTGCCAGTGCCGGAATCCGTTGCTGGCTGGCGGACAGCTCCAGTTCGTCGCTGAACGTCGGCGCGTAGGTCGACAACGCCAGCACGCCGCCCAGCGGTCCCTGCCATTTCAGAAACGCGGTGTGATAGACCACGGCGCCGCCCTGGGAAAAACCGGCCAGGAAAATCCGCGAAGCGTCTATTCCGCTGGCGCGCTGCTGTTCGATCAATTCGATGACGTGATCGGCGGATGCTTCCAGCTCATCGCGGTCGATGGCCCGGGCCGGGCTCATGGCCTTGATGTCGTACCAGCTCGGCATGGCATAACCGCCATTTATTGTCACCGGGCGGGTCGGTGCCTGGGGCAAAACGAAGCGCGTGCTCAGCAGGCTTTCCTGCAATGCCTCGGCCACCGGCAGAAAGTCATAGCGGTCGGCGCCGAGGCCGTGCAGCCAGATCACGCAGGCGTCGGCTGCCTTAACAGGCTGAAGAATCAAGGGCTCGGTCATGGCTGCTCCAAAAATGTGCGGGCGCTCTCATTAAGTGCGTGATTGGGGTGCGCGCCCGGTTGATCCGTTAAGAAGATGTCGCAAGGCTGCAAGTTTTGCTATTGACCTGTCGCTCAATCGCTTCAGCGAGCGGTGTGGTACGGGCTTTGCTATGAGGTAGTCGTGCAATCGATCTCGCGCCTGGCGGTAACACTATCAGTGAACGCTCGGCGACGGGATAGCAAAGAATCCGGTGATGGATGTTCGCCAATGGCCGCAACGGGCGCAGCGAACGTGAAAGGGCTACAGCCCGTTCGGCCAACTGGTGAGAAGTGAGTTGTCCATGATGTGGATTTTCTCCTACTAGACTCATAGCTAAGGTCTTACGTCGGTTGACCCCATAAAAAGCCAACACGGGTCAACAACGCCTCAAAAGGGTGCGACTGGACTCAAGCTCCGACACAACAAGAGCAAAACTGGAGGTTTGAATGAAGATGTTGAAATCCACTCTGGCGGTCGTGACTGCTGCAGCAGTCCTCGGCGTCAGCGGGTTCGCTCAGGCGGGTGCAACCCTGGATGCGGTACAGAAGAAAGGTTTCGTGCAGTGTGGCGTGAGCGACGGTCTGCCAGGCTTCTCCGTACCGGATTCGACCGGCAAGATCCTCGGCATCGACGCCGACGTCTGCCGTGCCGTGGCCGCTGCCGTGTTCGGCGATGCGACCAAGGTCAAGTTCAGTCAGTTGAACGCCAAGGAGCGTTTCACTGCTCTGCAGTCCGGCGAGATCGACATCCTGTCGCGCAACACCACCATGACCAGCTCCCGTGACGCGGGCATGGGCCTGAAATTCCCTGGTTTCATCACTTACTACGACGGCGTGGGCTTCCTGGCCAACAACAAGCTGGGCGTGAAAAGTGCCAAGGAGCTGGACGGCGCGACCATCTGCATTCAAGCCGGTACCACTACCGAGCTGAACGTCTCCGACTACTTCCGCGCCAACGGCCTGAAGTACACCCCGATCACTTTCGACACCTCCGACGAAAGCGCCAAGTCGCTGGAATCCGGTCGTTGCGACGTGCTGACCTCCGACAAGTCCCAACTGTTCGCCCAGCGCAGCAAGCTGGCTTCGCCGAAGGACTACGTGGTTCTGCCGGAAACCATTTCCAAGGAACCTCTGGGCCCGGTCGTGCGTAACGGTGACGACGAGTGGCTGGCCATCGTGCGCTGGGTCGGCTACGCGCTGCTCAACGCTGAAGAAGCCGGCATCACTTCGAAAAACGTACTCGAAGAAGCCAAGTCCACCAAGAACCCGGACGTTGCCCGTCTGCTGGGTGGCGACGGCGAGTACGGCAAGGATCTGAAACTGCCGAAGGACTGGGTCGTGAAAATCGTTTCCCAGGTGGGTAACTACGGCGAAATCTTCGAGAAAAACCTCGGCAAGAGCACTCCGCTGGAAATCGACCGTGGCCTGAACGCGCTGTGGAACAACGGCGGCATTCAGTACGCACCACCAGTGCGCTAATGGTTCTATCACCCGGCGGGCCAACCGCCGGGTGATGTTCTGTTCCATTTCTTGCGGGGCACTTCATGCAAAATTCAATCGGCGCACCAAAGCAGAGGTTCAGCCTCAGCGATCCGCGTGTGCGTGCGTGGCTATTCCAGATCATCACCGTCGTGGCGGTGGTCGCCATGGGCTGGTATCTGTTCGATAACACCCAGACCAACCTTCAGCACCGGGGCATCACGTCCGGGTTCAGCTTTCTGGAGCGCAGTGCCGGGTTCGGCATCGCTCAACACCTGATCTCCTACACCGAAGCGGACAGCTACGCCCGCGTGTTCGTGATCGGCCTGCTCAACACCTTGCTGGTGACTTTCATCGGCGTGATCCTGGCGACCCTGCTGGGCTTCATCATCGGTGTGGCGCGGCTGTCGCCGAACTGGATAATCAGCAAACTGGCGACCGTGTATGTGGAAGTCTTCCGCAACATTCCGCCGCTGTTGCAGATCCTGTTCTGGTATTTCGCGGTGTTCCTGACCATGCCGGGCCCGCGTAACAGTCACAACTTCGGCGACACCTTCTTCGTCAGCAGTCGTGGCCTGAACATGCCGGCCGCACAGATGGCCGATGGCTTCTGGGCGTTCGTGGTCAGTGTCGTGGTGGCCATCGTCGCCATCGTGCTGATGAGCCGCTGGGCCAACAAGCGCTTTGAGGAAACCGGCGAGCCGTTCCACAAGTTCTGGGTCGGCCTGGCGATGTTCCTGGTGATCCCGACGCTGTGTGCGCTGATCTTCGGCGCTCCGCTGCATTGGGAAATGCCGAAGCTGCAAGGCTTCAACTTCGTCGGCGGCTGGGTGCTGATCCCGGAACTGCTGGCCCTGACTCTGGCCCTGACCGTGTACACCGCGGCGTTCATCGCCGAGATCGTGCGTTCGGGGATCAAGTCGGTCAGCCACGGCCAGACCGAAGCGGCCCGTTCCCTAGGCCTTCGCAACGGCCCGACCCTGCGCAAGGTGATCATTCCGCAAGCGCTGCGCGTGATCATTCCGCCACTGACCAGCCAATACCTGAATCTGGCGAAGAACTCCTCGCTGGCGGCCGGTATCGGTTACCCGGAAATGGTTTCGCTGTTCGCCGGCACGGTGCTGAACCAGACCGGTCAGGCGATCGAAGTCATTGCCATCACCATGAGCGTGTACCTGGCGATCAGTATCAGCATTTCCCTGCTGATGAACTGGTACAACAAGCGCATTGCGCTGATCGAGCGGTAAGGAATAGCGCATGAGTACTCATACTTTCAAACCCGACATGCCACCGCCGGCCAAGGTCTTCGGCCCGATGGCGTGGATACGCGCGAACATGTTCTCCAGCTGGCTCAACACCCTGCTGACCCTGTTTGCGTTCTACCTGATCTACCTGGTGATTCCGCCGTTGCTCAGCTGGGCAATCTTCGATGCCAACTGGGTCGGCACTACTCGCGCCGACTGCACCAAGGCGGGCGCCTGCTGGGTGTTCATCGAGCAGCGTTTCGGCCAGTTCATGTACGGCTACTACCCGGCGGACCTGCGCTGGCGCGTGGACCTGACTGTGTGGCTGGCGGTCATCGGCGTGGCACCGCTGTTCATCAAGCGTGTGCCGCGTAAAGCGGTGTACGGGCTGAGCTTCCTGGTGGTGTATCCGATTGTTGCCTGGTGCCTGCTGCATGGCGGCGTGTTCGGCCTGAGCGCCGTTGCCACCAGCCAGTGGGGCGGCCTGATGCTGACTCTGGTGATCGCCACCGTCGGTATCGCCGGTGCGCTGCCGCTGGGGATCATGCTGGCGCTGGGGCGCCGCTCGAACATGCCGGCCATTCGTGTGGTCTGCGTGACGTTCATCGAGTTCTGGCGCGGCGTGCCGCTGATCACCGTGCTGTTCATGTCTTCGGTGATGCTGCCGCTGTTCCTGCCCGAAGGCATGAACTTCGACAAGCTGCTGCGGGCGCTGATCGGCGTGATCCTGTTCCAGTCGGCCTACGTCGCAGAAGTGGTGCGCGGCGGTCTGCAGGCGATCCCTAAAGGTCAGTACGAAGCCGCGGCCGCGATGGGCCTCGGTTACTGGCGCGCCATGGGCCTGGTGATTCTGCCGCAAGCCCTGAAATTGGTGATTCCCGGCATCGTCAACACCTTCATCGCGCTGTTCAAGGACACCAGCCTGGTGATCATCATCGGCCTCTTTGACCTGCTCAACAGCGTCAAGCAAGCCGCTGCCGATCCGAAATGGCTGGGCATGGCCACCGAAGGCTACGTGTTCGCCGCCCTGGTGTTCTGGATTTTCTGTTTTGGTATGTCGCGCTATTCCATGCATCTGGAACGCAAGCTCGACACTGGCCACAAGCGTTAGGAGTTTTTTCGATGAGCGAAGCAATCAAAAAGCCAGTGGGCCCTGAAGGCATCATTCAGATGCAGGGCGTGAACAAGTGGTACGGCCAGTTCCACGTGCTGAAAGACATCAACCTCAACGTCAAGCAGGGCGAACGTATCGTGCTGTGCGGCCCGTCGGGTTCCGGCAAGTCCACCACCATCCGCTGCCTCAACCGTCTGGAAGAACACCAGCAGGGCCGCATCGTGGTCGATGGGGTGGAACTGACCAACGACCTCAAGCAGATCGAAGCGATCCGTCGTGAAGTCGGCATGGTGTTCCAGCACTTCAACCTGTTCCCGCACCTGACCATTCTGCAGAACTGCACCCTGGCGCCGATGTGGGTGCGCAAGATGCCCAAGCGCAAGGCCGAGGAAATCGCCATGCACTACCTGGAACGCGTACGCATTCCGGAGCAGGCGCACAAGTTTCCGGGACAACTGTCCGGCGGTCAGCAGCAGCGTGTGGCAATCGCCCGCGCGCTGTGCATGAAACCGAAAATCATGCTGTTCGACGAACCGACCTCAGCACTTGACCCGGAGATGGTGAAGGAGGTTCTCGACACCATGATCGGCTTGGCCGAAGACGGCATGACCATGCTCTGCGTAACCCACGAAATGGGCTTCGCCCGCACTGTGGCCAACCGCGTGATCTTCATGGACAAAGGCGAAATCGTCGAGCAGGCGGCACCGAACGACTTCTTCGACAATCCGCAGAATGATCGGACCAAGTTGTTCCTGAGTCAGATCCTGCATTGATATCTGATGCATAAAACCAACCCGGCCTTGTGCCGGGTTTGTTTTTTGAGGGATCAGGACACGGTGAGGGTTTCGTGTTCTTTGTGGACGGTGTGCGTGAAGCCTCTCAAGTCTGCCCCTTCACCGAGAGACTTTGCATCGGTCAGCAAGTACGGGTAACGATCCAACAGTCGCATCAGCAGTATCAGTGCTTTGGGCGGCAATATTTCGCCGCGCTCGTAGCGAGAGAAAGCGTTATGTCCACCACCCGACAATAATTGCACCGTCTCTTTTTGCGTAAGGTGCAATTTTCGACGGATACGCCTCATCTCGTCACCGATCATTTGCCTGGCAGCAAATACCAATTCATCCCCTGCTTCCCCAAAACGTTCTGCGCTGTCAGTGTCGAAGTCCCACTCGACCTCACCGCACTTCTGGCACTCCCAGCCAGAAAGATTATCTACACGGCGCTCCATGCCTTTGACACTCAAGGTTTCGGCGCGACCCTCGAAATGCCTCATTCCCTCACGTGCACCGCAGCTGACACATTGCTGGGTTTTCATGGGTTTTTCTCCTTGAAGGAAATTATCGGTGGGCCGCCTGGGCGGTAGGTCACCTTGATGTAAATCTCCTGATCTTGTGAAGTGATGTGATACACGTCCTGCCAGACTCGATGATCGTCATAAGTGGTCATGGATTTGTACAACATCCTGTTCTGTAACTCGAAAACGATCTCTTGCATCTCTCTGAAGCTAAAGCCGAGCTTCTCACCGGATTTTGCCGAAGACCTGGTGAAGGCTTTTTTGCCAAGTCGCCTGACCTCAGCCTTGATCACCGCCAAGTCGTAATGGGGTGTGTTCTTTTCCATAAGAAACCAAAACCCTGTCCCTGAAATTACCCTTAAAGGGTAATTTTGACCAATCGAAAATCCCGCTTCATTTGCCTCCTGATCAACCTAGGTGGTTGCCGTCCTACACGGAGCTGACTAACATGTCAGAAAATTCATCCCATGATTGGATGAAAGGGCGAATCCTATGTCAGACGTTTCTCCACTTATTAAGCGATCCTTGGTCGATCAGGCCCTGGATCTATTGCGCCAACGCATCACCGACGGCACCTGGCAGGTCGGTCAGCGCTTGCCGACCGAGCCCGAGCTGTGCGCCGAGCTCGGTATCAGCCGCAATACCGTGCGCGAAGCCATGCGGGTGTTGGCGTTCTCTGGATTGATCGAAATCCGTCAGGGTGACGGCAGTTACCTGCGGGCGGTGGTCGATCCGATGGACACGCTCAAGGCGCTGTCCAAGTGCTCGCTGGATCAGGCCCGGGAAACCCGGCACATCCTTGAAGTCGAGGCCATAGGCCTGGCGGCGTTGCGCCGTACCGATGAGGATCTGGCGGGCCTGCGCGAGGCGCTCGGCGTTGCCGGTAGCCACTATCACGGCGACCTCGACAGTTACATCGCCTGTGACCTGGTGTTTCACCGCCGACTGGTAGACGCCGCGCACAATCCGACCCTCAGCGAGCTGTATCGCTATTTCTCCAGCATCGTCGGCGCGCAATTGCGCCAGACCCTGAACATCGTCCCTCGTCGACAGGAAGTCTTCGATTTGCACATCGCCCTGTTCGAAGCCGTCGAACAGCGTGATCCGGAACGGGCCAAGGCCCTGTCGAGGCAACTGATCAATGAACCCTGAAACCGAGAAAACCATGTCCTGCCCTGAAGCCGTCAACGCCCCGAAGCGCACCGCCGAACTGGAGGAGCTGCTGATCGATGCCGAGGCTGACGACGAGCAGGTGCAGCAAAGTCATCCGCTGGTACGTCGCCCATGGTTATTGCTTTTGGGCCTGATTCTGGTGGCGTTGAACCTGCGTCCGGCGCTGTCGAGCATGGCGCCGCTGCTCAGTGACGTGTCGAAAAGCCTTGGTTTGTCCGCCGCTCAAGCGGGTTTGCTGACGACATTGCCGGTGCTCTGCCTCGGTCTGTTCGCCCCGCTGGCGCCGGTGCTGGCGCGGCGTTTCGGTGCCGAGCGGGTGGTCCTGGGGATTCTTCTGACACTGGCCGGCGGCATCATCCTGCGCAGCAACTTCGGCGAAATCGGTCTGTTCGCCGGCAGCGTGCTGGGCGGCGCGAGCATCGGCATCATCGGCGTGTTGCTGCCGGGCATCGTCAAACGCGACTTCGCCAAACATGCCGGCACCATGACCGGTGTCTACACCATGGCCCTGTGCCTGGGCGCGGCGATGGCGGCGGGCTCCAGCGTGCCGTTGAGCGAACACTTCGATCACAGCTGGGCCATGGGCCTGGGGTTCTGGGTGATCCCGGCACTGGTGGCGGCGGTGTTCTGGCTGCCGCAAATCGGCCAGAAGCACGGTGCGCACAACGTTGCCTATCGGGTGCGCGGCTTGCTGCGTGATCCGTTGGCCTGGCAGGTGACCTTGTACATGGGGCTGCAATCGTCGCTGGCCTACATTGTGTTTGGCTGGTTGCCGTCGATTCTGATTGGACGCGGGCTGACGCCGACCCAGGCCGGTCTGGTGCTGTCCGGTTCGGTAATCATCCAGCTTGCCAGTTCCCTGGCAGCACCGTGGCTGGCCACGCGCGGCAAGGATCAGCGGCTGGCGATCGTGGTGGTGATGGCGCTGACCCTCGGCGGACTGTTCGGTTGCCTCTATGCGCCGATCGAAGGGCTGTGGGGCTGGGCGATCCTGCTGGGCCTGGGGCAGGGCGGTACGTTCAGCCTGGCGCTGACCCTGATCGTGCTGCGCTCGCGGGACTCCCACGTGGCGGCGAACCTGTCGAGCATGTCCCAGGGCTTCGGTTACACCCTCGCGTCCATGGGGCCGTTCGCGGTCGGCGTGGTGCACGACTGGACCGGTGGCTGGAACGCTGTGGGCTGGATCTTCGGCATTATCGGTGCCGGGGCAATCCTCGCCGGCCTCGGTGCCGGACGTGCGTTGTACGTGCAGGTGGTAAGCGAAAAGGTCTGATACGCACACACTGTCGGTATTCGGAATGCGAATGCCGATAGTGTTTCGGGCGTTTGCGGATTATCGTGCTGGCAATCTGTACCTTTCCTGGAGATTGCCCATGAGTGAAGAAGCCCACAGCGCGTTGATCACCCGTTTCTATCAGGCTTTCCAACGCCTTGACGCCGAAGCCATGGCCGTCTGCTACACCGACGACGTGGTGTTCAGCGATCCGGCCTTCGGCGAACTGCGTGGCCGTGATGCCAGCGACATGTGGCGCATGCTCACGACCCGGGCCAAGGACTTCTCCCTGACCTTCGACAACGTCCGCGCCGACGAGCGCAGCGGCGGCGCCCATTGGGTGGCGACTTACCTGTTCAGTCAGACCGGCAACATCGTGATCAACGACATCCAGGCACGCTTCGTCTTCCGCGACGGCAAGATCTGCGAACACCACGACCACTTTGATCTGTGGCGCTGGTCCCGCCAGGCCCTGGGTTTCAAAGGCCTGTTGCTGGGCTGGACGCCACTGGTGCGCAACGCCGTCCGCGCCCAGGCGCTGAAAGGGCTGAAGGCATTTCAGGCGAGTCGCTGATAAGATCGCGACCTGTTTTCCTTACGCCTGAATTGTCCCGTGACCAGTCTCAGCGAAAATCCTCTCGATGCCGACGTTCCAGTGAGCAAGTCCTGGTTCGTCTACCTCGTTCGTGCCGCCAACGGTTCGCTGTATTGCGGGATCAGCGATGATCCCGTGCGCCGTTTCGCCAAGCACCAGAGCGGCAAGGGGGCGCGGTTCTTTCTTTCAAGCCCGGCGATGGCGCTGGTCTACACCGAGCGCTGCCGCGACAAGAGTGATGCGTTGCGTCAGGAACGGTTGATCAAGAAGCTCAGGAAGAGCGCGAAGGAGTGTCTGGTGGCGTCTTATCGGCCTGATTGAGCAGGCATTGGCGAATGGTAGAAATCACTGCACGTCGAAGCGGTGTCCTCAGACAAACGGCAGGCGAAAAAAAAACCGCCTTTGCGGGTAATGCCAGTCAGTTAAGCTGACTGGCATTTTTATTTTTGATCGGATACTTC
>NZ_JBSVWF010000061.1:0-34849 GCF_054071635.1 Pseudomonas sp. SDO52101_S400
TCACCGATGATGTCGACTGACACTCCGCATTCGCGAGCAAGCCCGCTCCCACATCTGAATTGAGTGGCAACAGACCCGACGGTGCTTAGCCGTCGGATCCGAAGTTACTGCATTATTGCGCCTTTTGCGGCTGTTGCGCTTTCCAGGCCTTGAACTCGGCCCATTCGGCGCGACGCTCGGCCTGCTTTTTCTGGATCTCGTCGAATTTCTTCTGTTGATCCGGTTTCAGCACGGCGCGGACATCGGACTCGGCTTTCTTGTGGTTGGCCGCCATCTCGTCCTTCATGGCTTTCTGGTCGGCTGGCGAGAGTTTCTCCAGGTATTTTTCGACCGTCTGCTTACGCTCGTGCATCTGCTCGCCCATGATCTTGCGGATTTGCTCGCGTTGTTCGCGGGACAGGTCCAGTTGGCTGTACGGGCCTTTGCCGTGCATGCGGTGCATCTGACCGCCGTGGCTCCAGCCGCTGTCCGGCCCACCCATCGGGCCACCATCCTGCGGCACGGCCATGGCGACGGTTGGCAGAGCGGCAGCGAACATCAGAGCGATAAGAGTCTTGCGCATGGTGTATCTCCTTGTCTCGTTCCCGGTACGTTCCGGATGAGTCCATATTACGGAGATCAAGGTCAGCGGCGGTCAGCGCTGGGTAAAGCTTGGGTAAAGACGCTTTGTCATCAAACTGACAAAGCGCCCGCGTGCGGGGGATTCAGAGGCTGTAATAGTAGCCACGGCTGCGCAGGGCCACGATGCGTGGGCGGCCGTCGGCGTGGGGGCCGATCTTCTTGCGCAGGTTGCTGACGTGCATGTCCAGGCTGCGGTCGTACAGGGTCAGCTTGCGGCCGAGGGCGATCTGCGCCAGTTCCTGTTTGTCCAGCGGCTCGCCCGGTTGCTTGAGCAGGGCTTCGAGCAGGCGGCTTTCGGATACGGTGAGGGTGAATTCCTTCTCGTCGATGCTGACCACGCCGCGAACCGGGCTGAAACTGAGGTCACCCAGTTCCAACTGAGTCGAGACGGCGGCCGGGTGGCTGCGGCGCAGCACGGCGCGCAGACGGGCGGTGAGCTCGCGCGGGTCGCAGGGCTTGGCCAGGTAATCGTCGGCGCCCAGTTCCAGGCCGAGGATGCGATCCAGCGGCTCGCCGCGTGCCGAGAGCATCAGCACCGGCAGGTCGGGGTGGTCGTTGCGCAGTTGCTTGAGCAGTTCCAGACCGCTGCCGTCGGGGAGCATCACGTCCAGCACCACGGCGGCGGGCGCGGTTTCGGCCAATGCCTTGCGGGCGCTCTGGCCGTCGTGGCATGCACGGACCTGAAAGCCTTCCTGGCTCAGCCAACTGCTCAGGAGCTCACACAGCTCCTCGTCATCATCAATCAGTAACAGCTCGCTCATGACTCACTCAATTTAGCCATTGTCGACGTTTTCGACTTGCACCACTGGCAAAGATACCGCAGAGCAGAGCCAATAGCGCTACCCCGGCACCGGTGACGAACCATTGTTGCTGTTCGGTCAGCAGGCGTGGCAGCGGGCTGGCCTGGGCTTCCTTGAGTTGCAGCTTCAGGCGCTGGTTCTCCTGGCGCAACCGGGCAAGCTGGGCGCTTTCGCGGGTGTTGTCGGCATCCTGCAGTTGTTTGCTCAGTACTTCCCGCTGCTGCTCGCTGGCCTTCAGGCGCTGCTGCAACTCGGTGATCTGACTGCCTGCGCTCAACGAAAGCGGCGTGGAATTGCCGCTTTCGGTGCTTTCTTCACCATGGGCGGGCGCCACGATCGACAACGTGACCAACATCAGACACAACGGACCCTTGCGCATCGCGACTCCTGTTACCAAATGGATATTGGGCAGGTTGTCGGCCGGTAAACGAGAATAATGAGCGATTGAGAACGCGATGAACCGACAAGGTTCATCGCGCGGGGAAGGATTACGGCAGGACTTGCTTGAACGGCTTCACGACAACACTGGCGTAGACGCCAGCGGCGATGTACGGATCGGCATCGGCCCATGCTTGCGCGGCGCTCAGGGAGTCGAATTCGGCGACGATCAGGCTGCCGGTGAAACCCGCAGCGCCCGGATCATTGCTGTCGACGGCCGGGTGCGGACCGGCCAGGACGATACGGCCTTCGCCCTTGAGCACTTGCAGGCGTTCAAGGTGCGCCGGGCGGGCGGCGAGGCGCGCGTCCAGGGAGTTGGCGACGTCGGTGGCAATGATTGCGTAGAGCATGTCAGTCCTCGGTTTTTGGTGTTGTGGTATCGGCGTCGTGCAGGTGACGGGACAGGTAGATGCCCTGAGCGACCAGGAACAGCACGGTCAAGCCCAGGCTGCCGAACACCTTGAAGTCCACCCAGTAGTCCTGGAAGGTGAACGCGACGAACAGGTTGGCGGCGCCGCAGAACAGGAAGAAGCCGATCCAGGCGATGTTCAGGCGCGTCCAGACAGCGTCCGGCAGCGTCAGCGCGTGGCCCATGATGCGCTTGATGAGCAGGCGGTCACCGATGAAGTGGCTGCCGATGAAGGCCAGGGCGAACAGCCAGTTGACCACCGGGGCTTTCCATTTCAGGAAGGTTTCGCTGTGGAACGCCAGGGTCAGGCTGCCGAACACGAGGCAGGCGATCAGGGTCAGCCACTGACTCTTTTCCAGCTTGCGCTGCTTGATGAAGAGTGCGCCGTAGACCACCAGGGAGCTGATGATCAGCACTGCGGTGGCGCTGTAGATACCGCCAACCGTCAACTCATGACCGGCGACATCGACGGTGCGTGGATCGAGTTTGTAGACGATGAAGAACAGCAGAAGCGGGATGAAATCGATGAATTGTTTCACAGTGAGAGCCAGAAGCTGGATGTGGCGGCATAATAACAAACATATGGGCGCGCGATAGCGCCAGCTGATTTGAGGTTACACATCCCCGTGAATGTTGATTTGCACTGCCATAGCACGGCCTCCGATGGCGCCCTGGCGCCTGCGGCACTGGTTGCGCGTGCGTTCGAGAACGGCGTGCGAGTCCTGGCCCTGACCGATCACGATACCCTCGAAGGCCTCGCCGAGGCGCGCATTGCGGCCACGGAACTGGGGATGCAACTGGTCAACGGCGTCGAGTTGTCCTGCACCTGGGGCGGAGCGACCATTCATGTGCTGGGTTATGGTTTCGACGTCAACGCCGCGCCGTTGGTCGAGGCGATCGCCAGTCTGCACGATGGCCGCTGGCTACGGTCTGAAGAAATAAGCCGCAAGCTCGCCCTCAAGGGCATGCCGAATGCGCTCGACGGCGCGCGGCAGATTCAGCAGGAACTGGGTGACAGCGGCAACGCGCCGGCCCGTCCGCATTTCGCTGACTGGATGGTGCGTGAAGGTTTTGTAAAGGATCGCGCCGAGGCGTTCCGCAAATGGCTCGGCGCCGGCAAGCTGGGGGACGTCAAGCAACACTGGCCGACCCTCGAAGATACCGTCGGCACACTGCGCGCCGCCGGGGCCTGGGTCAGCCTGGCGCATCCCTGGCACTACGATTTCACGCGCAGCAAGCGCCGAAAGCTGATTGCCGACTATATTCAAGCGGGCGGGCATGCGATCGAAGTGGTCAACGGTCATCAGCCTGCGGAACAGGTGGGCAGCCTTGCGATCCTTGCCCGTGAGTTCGGTCTGCTGGTCAGCGCCGGCAGTGATTTCCATGGCCCTGGTGGCTGGTCCGAGATCGGCCAGTACCGGCCGGTGCCGGAGGACCTTCCACCCCTGTGGTGTCGGTTCAAACATGACACAGTTATTGCCGCCGTCTGAACAGGTAGAGAATGTGAGTCAATTTTTCCAGATCCATCCGGAAAACCCACAGGCGCGCCTGATCAAACAGGCCGTCGAGATCATCCGCAAGGGCGGGGTGGTGGTCTATCCCACGGACTCTTCCTACGCAATCGGTTGCCAGATCGGCGACAAGAACGGCATCGAGCGCGTTCGACGCTTGCGTCAGCTCGACGAAAAGCACAACTTCGCACTGATCTGCAGCGACCTGTCGCAACTGGGTAATTACGCCAAGATCGACACCGGGACGTTTCGGATTCTGAAAGCCCACTTGCCGGGCCCGTACACCTTCATTCTCAACGCCACCCGTGAAGTGCCACGGCTGTTGCTGCATCCGAAGAAACGCACCATCGGCCTGCGCGTGCCGAGCCATCCGATCGCTTTGGCGCTGCTCGCCGAACTGGGCGAACCGCTGATGAGCGTGACCCTGATCATGCCTGGCGATGAAGACCCGCTGAGCGATCCGTACGAAATGCGCCAGTTGCTCGAGCATCAGGTTGACCTGATTATCGACGGCGGTTTCGGCGGCATCAAAGCCTCCACCGTGATCGACCTGACGGGCGACGATCCGGAAGTGGTCCGCGTCGGTTGTGGCGATCCGGCTCCGTTCATGGTCGAGGCCTGAATGTCCGCAGTGGAAACCGTTGATCCCCAGGCCGGTGCCCAGCAGGAACTGCCGTTTGCCATGGTCTATGGCCAGGCCGTCACGGAAATGCCGCTGGACCTGTACATCCCGCCGGACGCCCTGGAAGTCTTCCTCGAAGCCTTCGAAGGCCCGCTCGACCTGCTGCTGTACCTGATTCGCAAACAGAACATCAACATCCTCGACATCCCGGTGGCGGAAATCACCCGTCAGTACATGGGCTATGTGGAGCTGATGCAGTCGGTGCGCCTGGAACTGGCCGCCGAGTACCTGGTAATGGCCGCGATGCTGGCCGAGATCAAGTCGCGGATGCTGCTGCCCCGGGCCGAAACCGTCGAAGAGGAAGAGGACGACCCGCGCGCCGAACTGATCCGCCGCCTGCAGGAATACGAACGCTTCAAGGCCGCTGCCGAAGGTATCGATGGCCTGAGCCGGGTCGGCCGCGACGTGATCGTGCCCAAGCTCGACGCCCCGCAGGTCACTGTGCGCAAGTTGCTGCCGGACGTGGCGCTGGAAGAGATATTGATGTCCATGGCCGAAGTGCTGCGCCGTGGCGACATGTTCGAAAGCCATCAGGTCAGCCGCGAGGCACTGTCCACCCGCGAGCGTATGAGCGATGTGCTGGAACGGCTCAAAGGCGCCGGGTTTGTGCCGTTCGTCGAGCTGTTCACCGCCGAGGAAGGCCGGCTCGGTGTGGTGGTGACCTTCATGGCGATCCTTGAACTGGTCAAGGAATCCTTGGTCGAGCTGGTGCAGAATGAGCCGTTCGCCGCGATCCACGTGCGAGCCCGAGCCGAATAACGAGTCTAGACATGAACCTGAGTGAACCCCGCGAGCTGGCGCCCCTGCTTGAAGCCTTTCTGTTGGCCTCGGGAAAGCCGCAAACCCTTGAACGCCTGTACGAGTTGTTCGAGGAAGGTGAACGGCCGGAACCAGCGGTCTTCAAGAAAGCCCTGACCCTGCTCGGCAAGTCCTGCGAGGGGCGGGCGTTCGAGCTCATGGAGGTTGCTTCCGGCTATCGCCTGCAGATCCGCGAGAAGTTCGCGCCATGGGTTGGCCGCTTGTGGGAAGAGCGTCCGCAGCGCTATTCCCGTGCCTTGCTGGAAACCATGGCGCTGATTGCCTATCGCCAGCCGATCACCCGCGGCGAGATCGAAGACGTGCGGGGCGTGGCGGTCAACACCAACATCGTCAAGACGCTGATGGAGCGTGAGTGGATCCGCGTCGTCGGCTATCGCGACGTGCCGGGCAAACCGGCGATGTTCGCCACCACCAAGCTGTTCCTCGATCACTTCAACCTCAAGAGCCTCGATGAGTTGCCGCCGCTGGCCGAACTGCGTGAGATCGAGCCGGATCCTGTGCTCGACTTCGACGACGCTCCAGTGCCGCCGGGCCTGCAGGAGCTGGCCGATGCCAGCGCCGAGCCGGAAGAGCCAAAGGAGGAAACCAGTTTCCACACGCTGCTGCTGGAGCTGGACAGCATGGAGGAGGGGATCAAGACCGACTTCGACGACTTGCTGCGTGATGTTGCGGATGGCGAGCCGATGCCGTCGGGGTTTGAATCCGATTCGGTCGAAGCGCCGGTCGAGGCTGAGCCTGAAGCAAAGCCGGAGGTCGATTCTGAGCCTGAATCGGAATTTGAGCCTGAGTTTGAGTCCGAGCCTGAGCAGGAAGACGATGTGCTCGGCGTGGCCGAAGCCCGGGAAAAACTGCTGGCAGCCGTCGCCCGTCTCGAACAGCCCGCACCAGAACCTGAGGAAGAACTGAGCGAAGAAGAAGCCGAGGCCCGTGCCCTGGCCGAAGCCATCGAAGCCGAACGCCGCGAGTTCGAGGATTGAGCATGAGCTCAACCAAGGATCCGTGCATCAGCCTCTGCAAGTTCAGCGATGACATCTGCCTCGGCTGTGGCCGCAGCAAGCGCGAGATCAGGGCCTGGAAGAAACTCGACAAGGACGACAAGCGCACGGTGCTGGCCGAAGCCTCGCTGCGCCTGATCAAGCTCGGAGTCACCGGTCGGCGGAAAAAGAAATAACCTTGGCTTGATCGACTAGTCTCTGATGCGCGAACGAACACATCCGCGTATGATTCGCGACCCTTCGGCGATCCCTTCGCCCGAAAAACCAGATTTCAACGCTTCGGCAGGCTCAATCCAGAGCCGCTGAACAGACCACACCGGGAGGTGCCCAGATGAGTGACAACCAGAAAGACGACCAGGAAATCGGCCCAGCAGGCGAAAAACTGCAGAAAGTCCTCGCCCGCATCGGCGTCGGCTCGCGCCGTGACGTGGAAGCGTGGATCAGCCAGGGCCGGATCAAGGTCAATGGCAAAGACGCCACCCTCGGCCTGCGCGTCGACATGCACGATGCAATCACCATTGATGGCAAGGTCATCAAACGTGAAGAGGCCGCCGAGTCGGTCCGTCGCGTGATCATGTACAACAAGCCTGATGGCGAGATCTGCACCCGTGACGACCCGGAAGGTCGTCCGACCGTGTTCGACAAGCTGCCTCGTCCGAAAGAAGGGCGCTGGATCAACATCGGTCGTCTCGACATCAACACCACCGGTCTGCTGATGTTCACCACCGACGGTGAGTTGGCCAACCGTTTGATGCACCCGTCCTACGAGATGGACCGAGAGTACGCAGTGCGTGTTCGCGGCGAAGTCGATGACGAGATGATCGAACGTCTGAAGGCCGGCGTTGTGCTGGAAGACGGCCCGGCGCGTTTTACCGACATTCAACAGGCGCCGGGCGGCGAAGGCTTCAACCACTGGTATCACTGCGTGGTGATGGAAGGCCGTAACCGTGAAGTGCGTCGTCTGTGGGAATCCCAGGGCCTGGTGGTCAGCCGCCTGAAGCGCGTGCGTTTCGGTCCGGTGTTCCTCAACTCCGACCTGCCGATGGGCCGCTGGCGCGAAATGAGCCAGTACGAAGTCGACGTGCTGAGCGCCGAAGTCGGTCTGACCCCGGTGGCCATGCCGCAACTGAACGCCAAGAGCAAAGACAAGCTCGACCGCATGCAGCGCAAGTCGTCACGCCCGATGGCCCGTACCGAGCGTGTACGCACCCTGCGTCCGGCCAATGGCGCCCCGGCGGCTGCCGGCCCGCGTCCAGTGCGTGAGCCGCAGATCGAAGGCGAGCGTCCAGGTCGCAAGCCAGCGGCACGTGATGGCGAGCGCGCTCCGCGTCCGGCCAATGGCCGCACCGAGCGGGGCGAACGTGGTGCTCCAGCCGGTCGCGGTACGCCGGTGGCGGATCGTCCAGCCGACACCAGGCGCCCGGCCAAGCCTGCACCGAAGCGTCCAGGCATCAAGCTGGCTGACGATGACAAGCCGTCGGGCAAGCGTCGTGGCGCCCCGGCCGGTTCCGGCCAGCGTCCGGGTTTCGGTCGCAAGAAGCCGGAATAAGGCAGTTGTAAGTTTCGAGCGGCAAGCTTCAAGCTGAAAACAGAAACGCCAACCTCAGGGTTGGCGTTTTTTTTTGGGACTTTTTGTTTCTTTTTCGGAGCTGCTTTTTCTTGTTTTAAAACAAAAAACTTGTCGTCTTTCAGATAGTTAGCCAGCTAACGTCAGTCGCCGGGCCCGGCTTCAATTGCTCTGGAGTGGAAACTTTACGTTACGCGCTGTCAGTTAATATTTACGAAAAAGCCCTCGTTCTCCCGTGAATCGGGTGGCTTTGCCTGACTGTAAGGAAAATCTGCCGAAGCCACGCCCGCCGGGCCTTGCGCAGCGCTCTGGCGCGCTTGTTTCAGGTTCGTTAGAGAGGTGAGATGCGCCCCATGCCTGTCGTGCAGGTGCATAACAAGAAGGAGGCGCAATGAACGCCGATATCCATTTTCACTTCTCCACGTGGGGCGGATTTTCCATCGTCCACGCCGATGGCCTGCAAAGGCCTGACTCAATTTTTGCAGCCGCCCGAGCCTCTCGAGGCGGACACACGCAATCCCGGCAACCGACACGCTGATCCAGCGGGGTCTGGCAGCAGGGGGTTAGCGGTGTACAATGCGCCGTGTTTTAACTGTGACCCTCTGCGTAATCGCGCATACCTCAAGGCTATCCGCCTTGTTCACTCCGTCGCGTCACGAGCGTGTCGGGTTCGATTTCGTCACAGATAAAAACAAACAGGTGACGCATGACCGTTGTAAAAAAGCTGAATTCCTGGTGCCTGCGCTGGGGTTTGATCAAGGTTGGTTGAAATCGCAACCTTGCAGCAACGTCTACTGAACATCATCAAACCTTGCGTGAGACCTTTTTCATGAGTGGACAAAACTCGCAATCAGGCGAGCTGAAACGCGGCCTGAAAAATCGCCATATTCAACTGATCGCCCTCGGTGGCGCGATCGGTACCGGGTTGTTCCTCGGCTCGGCCGGTGTGCTGAAATCCGCCGGCCCGTCGATGATCCTCGGCTATGCCATCTGCGGCTTCATCGCTTTCATGATCATGCGCCAGCTCGGCGAGATGATTGTCGAAGAGCCGGTCGCCGGCTCCTTCAGCCACTTTGCGCACAAGTACTGGGGCGGCTTCGCCGGTTTCCTGTCGGGCTGGAACTGCTGGATCCTGTACATCCTGGTAGGCATGTCGGAGCTGACTGCGGTCGGCAAGTACATCCACTACTGGGCGCCGGAGATCCCGAGCTGGGTCACCGCGGCCGCGTTCTTCGTGCTGATCAACGCGATCAACCTGGCCAATGTCAAAGTCTTCGGTGAGGCCGAGTTCTGGTTCGCGATCATCAAGGTCGTGGCGATCGTCGGCATGATTGCCCTGGGCAGCTATCTGCTGGTCAGCGGCCATGGCGGCCCGCAGGCGTCGGTCAGCAACCTGTGGTCCCACGGCGGCTTCTTCCCGAATGGCGTCAGCGGACTGGTGATGGCCATGGCGATCATCATGTTCTCCTTCGGTGGTCTGGAAATGCTCGGTTTCACAGCAGCCGAAGCCGACAAGCCGAAAACCGTGATCCCGAAAGCGATCAACCAGGTGATCTACCGGATCCTGATTTTCTACATCGGCGCACTGGTGATCCTGCTGTCGCTGACCCCATGGGACAGCCTGCTGGAAACCCTCAACGCGTCGGGCGACTCCTACAGTGGCAGCCCGTTCGTGCAGGTGTTCTCGATGCTCGGCAGCAGCACCGCCGCGCACATCCTCAACTTCGTGGTGTTGACCGCCGCGCTGTCGGTGTACAACAGCGGCACCTACTGCAACAGCCGCATGTTGCTGGGCATGGCCGAGCAGGGTGATGCGCCGAAAGGCCTGGCGAAGATCGACAAGCGCGGCGTGCCGGTGCGTTCGATTCTGGCTTCGGCAGCGGTAACGCTGGTGGCCGTGCTGCTCAACTACCTGATCCCGCAACACGCGCTGGAACTGCTGATGTCGCTGGTGGTTGCAACGCTGGTGATCAACTGGGCGATGATCAGCTTCTCGCACTTCAAGTTCCGCCAGCACATGAACAAGACTAACCAGAAGCCGCTGTTCAAGGCGCTGTGGTACCCGTACGGCAACTACATCTGCCTGGCGTTCGTGGCGTTCATTCTGGGTGTGATGTTGCTGATCCCGGGCATCCAGATCTCGGTGTATGCGATTCCGGTGTGGGTCGTGTTCATGTGGGTCTGCTACGTGATCAAGAACAAGCGTGGTGCGCAGCAAGCGCTGTCTGCAGCAGGCGCTTCCAAGTAAGCGACTCTGCAAAAGCCAAAAAAGCCCGGCCAAGTGCCGGGCTTTTGGTTTCTGCAGAGTCTGGACGCTTCCTTAGGTGGGCCCCTTAGGGTGCTACGCGTAGTCTGCGATGGGATAGCGCGTACACATTGCTTCAGTTTCCAAGCGGAATTGTTCCTTCAGCGCGGGTTCCAGCGTGTAGTCCTGCTCGCTGAGCGGTGTCACGTTGTCCAGAATCCGGCAAATCAGATCGACAATCTGCCGACATCCCCGGGCGTCGATGTGGCGTTGCGCGATGGAGCCGGTGCCGATACGCAACCCACTGGTCACGAGGGATGATCGGGTTTCGCCGGGGACGCGGTGTTTGTTCACGATGATCCCGCAGTGCTCCAGCGCTGACTCCGCAATGACGCCGGTGATCCCGCTGCGCAGCCGCAGCAGAACCGCGTGGTTTTCACTGCGTCCACCGACGACCTCGTAGTCGTGCGCCTGAAACGCACTGGCGAGCTCATCGGCCGTGCTCCGGATCCGCGCCATGTAGGTGTCGAACTCGGCCGACCTTGCATAGCCCAGTGCCGCAGCCTTGGCCGCGATCATGTTGACGGCCGGAGCGCCCTGCATTCCGGGGAAAACGGCTTGATCGAGGGCGCGGCTGAAGGTCGTCCGCAAGCCGGGTACCTTGGTGTTCGCGTCTCGGCCAGACAGAATGAGGCCGCCGCGTGGGCCCATGAGCTGTTTGTGCGTGCAGGTCGTGGTGACGTGTGCGACGTCGATCGGACTCGGGTGTCGCCCGGTGGCAACCAGTCCGGCGATGTGGGAAATATCAGCCAGCAGGATGGCTCCGGCCTCATCGGCTATCTCGCGAAACCGTTCGAAATCCACAACCCGCGAATAAGCGGTGGCGCAGCACATGATGATGCGTGGGCGATGGTCGAGTGCCAGTCTGCGTACTTTGTCGTAATCGATCAGGCCTTCGGCGGTCGTACCGTACTGAATTGCCTTGTAGTGGTCGCCCGAGAACGCGGCGGTGTTGCCATGGGTGAGATGACCTCCGTGTTCGACGGCCATTCCCAGCAGCGTATCCCCCGGCTCAAGCAGGCCGGTGAGCACCTGGTAGTTGGCGTTCGACGCCGAGTGTGATTGCACGTTGGCGTACTGGGCGCCGAACAGCTCTCGAGCTCTTCGGATGGCCAGCGACTCGACCCGGGTGACGTTCTCGCATCCTGCGTTATAGCGTCTGCCAGGCATGCCCTCGGCCGTCACGTTGACCAGCGCCGACGCCGATGCCACCAAGGTGCGAGGCTTGACTGCGCAGGCGGAGGAGACCAGTGAGAGAGTTCGGTGTTGACGCGTGACTTCAGCGTCCAGGATCTGCGCCAGTTCGGCATCTTCTGCTCGGAGATCCGTCAGGCCGCGTCGCAATAAGTCGGCCTGGTTCGTGTGCTGTTCAGTAATGGCTGGCATTGTCTGTATTCCTTCCCTGATTTTGCGTGTGCGTACCTACGTCCATGTTTTGCCAAACGCTATACAGGCGGATCCGTGTTCTGGCGTCGATGCGCGCAAAACTAAAGCCTGTATAAGCAGCCAGTTTTCATGACCTCTGCTGGTTACTGTGAGGAGGGTATTGCCGGATGCATCATAGATTTTTTGCTTGGGAACGCCACAAAATTAATCAGAAAAATGAACATTGTTCAAATAAAATGATTCTTTTTGTCGAGCTGAAGGGTGTAAAACTGCAGGTCGGCGAGCCTGGCTTTCCAGGTGTTGCGGGTTACGAAAGGGAAAACTAACAAGTCAGTTCAGACTGCAAAGTGATTTCGCAGGTCAGGCTCCCGGGGTGTTCGTCACCTGACTTTTAGTCACTCAAGGATGGAGGATGCTATGATCGCGCGCGGCTTTGATACGGATGCAACTGTAATTACCCACTTGACTTGAGTGACCCATAAGTGAGCACTCGGGTGTGATGTCAATTGCAGTTATAAATGGACGGTAAGTATTTCATGCACAGAAAAGAAAGATCGGAGAATCTGAAAAACAACATCAAGTACTTGATAAAAAGTCGTGGTGAGACGCAGCTGTCCTTGTGCAACTCCAGTGGCCTGACCAGAACCACTATCTATAATATTCTCGAAGGGAAGGTGGTCAACGTACAGCAATCCACGGTTCGCAAGATTTCTGATTTTTTCGGCGTTTCTTATGAGGAAATAGAAACGATTGATTTTGAAGAAAAGGAGATAATTGAAAGCAGTATTTCTCCGCAGGGGAATATGAATCCGGCGGCAGTGCCTATCATAAAAGAAAGCCTGGTTATCCAGAGTCTGGATAAAAGGATAGGCGAGTTGGCCACGATTTACCCGTTGACTTATTATTTCGGCACCTCCTTCAATTTGATAGGCGTGCTGCTGGAAAACGAGATCAATGGTTTGCATGAGCCAGGCGATCTATTGATCGTGCAGAAAGGTTCGTCGACCGGCGACAGGGAAAAGCTGGTGTATGACAAGATCACAAACAGGCTGCTTATAATCAAAGAGATCGGCGTTGCTACGGATCGCATTTGTGTTGTCGGGGATATAATCGAGGAACGATTTAATGGGTTGTAGTGTTGAAATGGAAAACAGCAAGTACAAGCTATTGGGGTTTGAAAATGGAAAAAGCCTGGCTGTTATCATGGTCATTGCGACCGGCAAGATTATTAAAATAAAACTGAGTGAAGTGTTGAATAGTGAGATTATGGATAATCTGAACAAGATAGAAGTCAAAAACCTGTACAAGAAATTTTATTCCCAGGGAGGGACGCTCACCGCCTATGATCTGAATGATCGTCATGAGAGTTCCTGGATGATCTATATCATTCTGAACCTCATGCTGTTTACGCTGTATATCTTTACCAGCATCGCTGCGACCAAACCGATCTATCTGGAATACTTTGATATTATCGTAACGCCGGGCACCTTTCTTTATCCGTTGACCTTTCTGATCGTCGATTTGTTGAATGAGACGTTCGGTCTCAGGCTTGCGCGAAAAGCGATTCTCTTTGCTTTTATCAGCAACGCGGCCATCATTATCTTGCTGGCCATCACCACTCATCTCCCCGGGCTGCCGGGCTGGAAACTCGACGGGCCTTACAATGATGTGATCAGCCAGTTGTCTTCTGTCCTGGTAGCCTCTTCTGTGTCATTTCTGGTTTCCGAGAACATCAACTCGTATTTGTTGTGCAAGATCAAGGAGCTCACAAACTCCAGGTTCCTGTTCTTGCGCGTGTTTTTAAGTACGTTGTTTGCGGTGATCATCGACAGCTTTCTTTTCTGCTTCATCGCGTTTTATGGCGCGATGGAAACCAGCGCGATACTGAACATGATCTACGTTCAGATTGCGATAAAGGTAGGCTTCGCTTTCTTTAATGTCTTGCCTGCTTATGGGGCAAGGGCATTGTTCAAGAAGTACCTGACTGGCGGTCAGGCGCAATAATGCAGGATGGCGCTCGCCGGGTGTGTCGTTGCTGTCATACCCGGTGAGCGCTTGATGTGTCGTTGAATACTCAGTTCAAATTCAGTTTTTCTTTCAAGCTATGCGCAACCTGATCTTTGTTATTCAGGAACTCATTGAGGCCTTTGGCGCGAAGATTACACGCATCGCAATTGGCGCAGCCGTTACCTTTAATGCCGTTGTAGCAGGTCAGTGTCTTGTCGCGAATAAACTCCAGCCGATTATGGTAATCAGCCAGCGCCCAGGTTTCCGCTTTGTTCAGCCACATCAGCGGAGTGTCCAGGGTCAATTTATAATCCATACCCAGTTCAAGGGCTTTGTTCAGTGCCTTGACAAAGTCATCTCGGCAATCCGGGTAGCCAGAGAAGTCTGTTTCGCAAACACCGGTAATGACGGTCTTGGCCTGCACCTGGTACGCATAAATAGAAGCCAGGGTCAAAAACAGGATGTTCCTGCCCGGCACAAATGTACTCGGCAGGCTTTCTCCTGAACTATTAATGGTCGGGACCGGGATGTTGTCGCGCGTCAGGCTGCTGATGGCCAGTTCATTCAGCAGCGACACGTCCATGGTTTTGTGTACGGTCACACCAAGTTCTTTTGCCAGTTGCTGTGCAACTTCAATTTCTGCGCGATGGCGCTGGCCATAGTCAAATGTGATGCAGTGAACTTCATCGTAGTGGGTCAAGGCATGGATCAAGCAGGTTGTTGAATCCTGTCCGCCGCTAAAAACGATAACTGCTTTATTGCTCATGCTTATGCTTCCTGCATTGATAGGGTAAGTACAATGTTTTAAACAGGAGTCGGGAGAGTTCACGCCTCTGTCGCTCATCGCTGTGGCGATATTCTACGGAGTGGGGAGCACAATGGCACTGATTAATGCCCCGATGTTGGCTGTCTTTTTCCCCAGGCGTTTTCCCGTTTTGCCAGATGGCCACGGTGTATAGTGAAAAAAACGCGACACTGAAAGTGCACCCAAGGCCCTGATAACAAGGGTCGTTATCGATACAGCGGGACGTCAGGCTTCACGATGAGAATGCAATGCTGAAGATTTCCAATAACGTGCATCTGCCGGATGCCGAGATCGAACTGACTGCCATCCGCGCCCAAGGGGCCGGCGGGCAGAACGTCAACAAGGTCTCCAGCGCCGTGCACCTGCGCTTCGATATTCCCGCCTCGTCCTTGCCCGAGTTCTACAAGGAGCGTCTGCTCGCGCTGCGCGACAGTCGCATCACCAGCGACGGTGTGTTGATCATCAAGGCCCAGCAATACCGCACGCAGGAACAGAATCGTGCCGATGCACTGGAGCGTCTCACCGAGCTGATTCTCAGCGCCACCAAGGTCGAAAAGAAACGCCGTCCAACCAAGCCGACGCTGGGTTCGAAGACTCGTCGGCTGGAGTCGAAGACCAAGCGTGGCAGCATCAAGGCCGGGCGGGGCAAGGTGGATTTCTAGTCTTCGCGGTACTTCGATGTGTGGCGGTACAGATAGACGCTCAACGCCAGGCCGCTCAGCGCAGCGATAGCGGCGAACAGGAAGATCGAGGCAAAACCGAATCCCGCCGCAATCGCCCCGGCCAGTGGGCCGGTGATCCCCAGCGACAGATCGATGAACAACGAATAGGCGCCAACCGCTGCGCCACGACTGGAAGCCGGCACCAGGTTCACCGCTTCCACGCCCAGCGCCGGGAAAACCAGCGAGAAGCCGAAACCGCTCAGGGCTGCCCCCGCCAATGCCCAGTGCGCATCCGGCGCCAGCCATAACAACAGCAAGCCCAGTGTTTCCACCGACAGACAGGCAATCGCCACGCGAAAGCCACCGAGGCGATTGATCAGGTTGCCGAACAGCAGTCGCGCGCCGATGAAACTGGCACCAAACAGACTCAGGCACAACACCGCGTTGTCCCAATGCCGGGTGGCGTAATACAGGGTGATGAAGGTGGCAATGGTGCCGAAACCGATCGAGCCCAGCGCCAGTCCGCAGCCGTGGGGGAAGACGCGCCCCAGCACGTGCATGAACGGCAAACGCTCGCCGGCGACAATCGGCGCGGCGGTTTTCGGCCAGGCCAGCAGCAGGCCCAGGGTTGCAAGCAACAGAATGCTGACGCCCATGCTCCAGAGACCGAAACGGCTGACCAGCCACACGCCCAGCGGCGCACCGATCGCCAGCGCGCCATAACTGGCGATGCCGTTCCACGAGATGACTTTGGCCGTATTGGCCGCGCCGACGCGGCCGATGCCCCAGCCGATAGATCCGGAGCCGACAAGGCTTTCCGCACTGCCCAGCACCAGACGACCAATGAACAGGCTGATCAGGCTGAGCATCGGCAGGTTGGGCGTCCAGGCTGAAATCAGCATGAACACACCGCTCAACCCGCAACCGGCCAGACCAATCATCACCGCACGCTTGCTTCCCTGGTTGTCGATGATCTTGCCGGCGTACGGGCGGCTGAGCAGGGTGGCGAGGTATTGCACGCTGATCACCAGGCCGGCAATGACCGCGCCGAAGCCCAGGTCGCTATGGACATAACCAGGCAGCACGGCCAGCGGAATGCCGATATTGAGGTAGCCGATGAAGGTGAAGAGGACGATGGAAACGACTTGCAGCGTGACCGCCAGGGGGCGCTGGGGTTCTGGCATAGAGGACGACATGGGTAACGATCCACGGGGAGAGCAGAATAGATAGGCTGCTCATGATACCGGCGTGGACGAATCTGCGGCGGGGAAAAGTAAAACTATTTGGCCGGGGCGACCAGTTGCGTGGTGACCAGTGCGGCCAGCGCATTTTCTTCGCTGCCGAAACGGGCGAGCAGGGCGGCCTGTTTCTCGGGCGAGAGGCGGCTCCAGATCTCGATCATCTTCTCGGTGGCGCCGATGAGGATTTCAGCCTGTTGTTCGTTGAAGGATTCGTCGGTCATGGCGGGCTCGGTTTCAGGCAGTGTGGAAAGCGCATGTTAGCGCTTTCCACACGGTCTGTACGGCGGGTGTTACTTACTCCTCGCTGTCGGCCGGACGGCTTTCGGCGGCTTCTTTCGGCTCGGGCTGTTGGGCACCGGCTTGTTGCGTGGTCGTCTGCTCAGGTACGTGCAGGCTTGGGAAGGGGAGATTGGGAATCTCGTGCATGGTTGCGCTCCTCGCTAAGTCTGTTGATAGATCTGGTAGATCCGCGCTTTCAGAAAGCCTGCGAAGGATACAGCAGTAAAAATGACAAACTGATTTTTAATTCCGCTTGTTGCGACGGGCGGGATTGTCTAGACAAGTGCGACAGGGTGACGCGGGGCAAATTTGCTTGATCGTTCCCACGCGGAGCGTGGGAACGATCACGGAGGGGGTTATTTGCAGACGTTGGCGATCGCTTCGGCCAGCAGGTCGAGACGCGTCGCATCAATCCCGGCGACGTTGGCCCGGCCCGAGCTGACCATGTACACGCTGTGATGCTCCCGCAGGTTTTTCACTTGTTCCGGCGACAGGCCGGTGTAGGAGAACATCCCGCGTTGCACGCCAATGTGTGCAAAGCGCTCGCGCAGGCCGTGGGGTTCCAGTGCTTCCACCAGGCCACTGCGCAACTGGGCGATGCGCAGACGCATGGCTTCCACTTCGTCGGCCCAGCGGCGTTTCAGCTCCGGGTCGGCGAGGATCGTGGCGACCACAGCCGCACCGTGATCCGGCGGAGTCGACCACAAGTTGCGGGCGATGTGCGCCAGTTGGCTGCGGATGTCGATGAGCTTGTCAGCGGTTTTCGCGCAGACGATCAGCGCACCGGTGCGGTCGCGGTACAGGCCGAAGTTCTTCGAGCAGGAACTGGTGATCAGCAGTTCTGGCAACTCGGCGGCGAACAGCCGGGTTGACCAAGCGTCCTGCTCCAGGCCATCGCCAAAGCCCTGGTAGGCAAAGTCGATCAGTGGCAGCAGATCGCGGCGGCGCACCACGTCCAGCACTCGGTGCCAGTCGTCGTGGCTCAGGTCAAAACCGGTCGGGTTGTGGCAGCACGCGTGCAGCAGCACCACATCACCTTTTGGCACTTCGTTGAGCACGGCGAGCATCGCATCGACGTCGAGGCGATTGTCGCTGCCGACGTACGGGTAATGGCTGATCTTGACCCCGGCTGCCGCGAAAATCGTTTCGTGGATCGGCCAGGTCGGGTTGCTCAGCCACACGCCTTTGCCCGGCAGGCATTGCGCGATGAAGTCTGCTGCCAGACGCAGGGCGCCTGTGCCGCCCGGGGTCTGGGTGGCGCCGGCGCGTTGCTCGGCGATCAGTGCCGAATCGGCACCGAGCACCAGCTCATTGATCACCTTGCCGAACAGTGGATTGCCGTGGCCACCGATGTAGGTCTTGGTGTCCTGGCTCTCGACCAGACGCGCCTCGGCGATTTTCACCGCTTCGGGAATCGGCGTCAGGCCCTGGGCATCCTTGTAGACGCCCACGCCGAGGTCGAACTTGCGCGGGTTGGGGTCCTGTGCGTAGGCCTCCATCAGGCCGAGGATCGGGTCGCCGGGCACCCGGCCGATGGCGTCGAAGTGCATTACTTGCGTCCTTCTGCGGTCTTGGCCACTTCGTCAGTGCGCGCGGCCATGATGAAGTCGTTGCGGTGCAGGCCTTTGATCGAGTGGCTCCACCAGGTCACGGTGACTTTGCCCCATTCGGTCAGCAGGCCCGGGTGGTGACCTTCGGCCTCGGAGATCTCGCCGACGGCGTTGGTGAAAGCCAGCGCGTGCTTGAAATTCTTGAACAGGAAGACTTTTTCCAGCTGCATGATGCTGTCACGCACTTCGATGTTCCAGTCAGGGATCTGCTTGATCAGGATCGGCAGTTCTTCATCGCTGACTTGTGGGGCATCGGCACGGCACGCTTCGCAATGGGCTTGGTTCAAAGTGGACATGGTTTGATTCCTGAGATCGGATGTCTTTTTTATAAGAGCTGTTACGGTCGTCAATGTCGTCACGCTAAACCAAAGCCGCGACGACTGACAGACTCACTTGTAAGTAAAAGCCACGGTTCACGCAGCTTTTGGTTTCGGCGGAAATTTCGGTGCGTGCAGACCCAGCTGCATGCCTTGCTTGACCATGCCCATGATGTCTTCGTGGGCGAGGTCGAACAGGCGCTTGAGGTTCGGCAGGACAAAGTACAGCGGTTGCAGAATGTCGATGCGGTACGGCGTGCGCATCGCTTCCAGCGGATCGAAGGCCTGATGCTCAGGTTCGTCCGACAGCGAGTAAACGGTTTCTTTTGGCGAGGACAGGATGCCGCCGCCGTAGATGCGTTTGCCCTGCGGGGTGTCGACCAGGCCGAACTCGATGGTCATCCAGTACAGGCGCGCCAGATAAACGCGTTCTTCCTTGGTCGCTTGCAGGCCGAGCTTGCCATAGGTGTGGGTGAATTCGGCGAACCACGGGTTGGTCAGCAGCGGGCAGTGACCAAAGATCTCGTGGAAAATGTCCGGCTCTTGCAGGTAGTCCAGTTCTTCACGGGTGCGAATGAACGTGGCCACCGGAAACTGCTTGCTGGCGAGCAATTCGAAAAAGGTCTGGAACGGAATCAGCGCCGGGACGCGGGCGACCTGCCAACCGGTGGTCTCGCCGAGCACCTTGTTGATCTCGCCCAGTTGCGGGATGCGGTCGTGGGGCAGACCGAGTTTTTCGATACCGTCCAGGTATTCCTGGCACGCCCGACCCTCGATCACTTTCAACTGGCGGGTGATCAGCGTGTTCCACACCGCGTGTTCTTCGGCGGGGTAGTCGATAAAACCTTGCGCATCGGGCTCGCGGGCCACGTATTGCGTCTGCTTCATACTGCTCTCCTGCGAGGGGAATTCGTTCTTGTTATGTCCTGCCATGGACTGAGAAATACCTCAGGGCGTGCCGTGATGCAGCAGGTTGATGCTGGCTCGAGTAGGAAAAGTCTCTTTAATTTGTAAATTTATCGTTACGCTTTGTGCGATAAGTCGTGATTACGGTGATTGGCAGGTTTGAAATGGCCGGTGTCTGTCACATAATCTTGACGACTATCTTGCGGGCGGCAGAGAAAAATCCGCCTCTTTACCTGTATCGGGCCTTTATATGCGTATCAAAGTCCACTGCCAGAACCGCATCGGCATCCTGCGCGACATCCTCAATCTGCTGGTGGAGTACGGGATCAACGTCGCTCGCGGCGAGGTCGGTGGTGAACACGGCAACGCGATCTATTTGCATTGCCCGAACCTGATCAATCTGCAGTTCCAGGCATTGCGGCCGAAGTTCGAAGCCATCGCCGGGGTGTTCGGCGTGAAGCGGGTAGGGCTGATGCCCAGTGAACGCCGACACATGGAGCTGAATGCATTGCTCGGGGCGCTGGAGTTTCCGGTGCTGTCGATCGACATGGGCGGCTCCATCGTTGCCGCCAACCGTGCGGCGGCGCAGTTGCTTGGCGTGCGGGTCGACGAAGTGCCGGGGATTCCACTGTCGCGTTACGCCGAGGATTTCGATTTGCCGGAGCTGGTGCGCGCCAACAAGTCGCGAATCAACGGCATGCGGGTCAAGGTCAAGGGCGACATCTTTCTGGCCGACATCGCCCCGTTGCAATCGGAGCACGATGACAGCGAAGCCATGGCCGGTGCGGTACTGACGCTGCACCGGGCGGATCGGGTCGGCGAACGCATCTATAACGTGCGCAAGCAAGAGTTGCGCGGCTTCGACAGCATCTTCCAAAGCTCGAAAGTGATGGCTGCAGTGGTGCGCGAAGCCCGGCGCATGGCGCCGCTGGATGCGCCCTTATTGATTGAAGGCGAAACCGGCACTGGCAAGGAATTGCTGGCGCGGGCCTGTCACCTGGCGAGCCCGCGCGGTCAGTCGCCGTTGATGGCGCTCAACTGCGCAGGGCTGCCTGAGTCGATGGCCGAGACCGAGTTGTTCGGCTACGGCCCCGGTGCCTTCGAAGGGGCGCGGGCTGAAGGCAAGCTCGGGCTGCTGGAGCTGACGGCGGGCGGCACGTTGTTCCTCGATGGTGTCGGCGAAATGAGCCCACGCTTGCAGGTGAAATTGCTGCGCTTCCTGCAGGACGGTTGCTTCCGTCGTGTGGGCAGTGATGAAGAGGTTTACCTGGATGTGCGCGTGATCTGCGCCACCCAGGTCGACCTGTCCGAGTTGTGCGCCCGTGGCGAGTTTCGCCAGGATTTGTATCACCGCCTCAACGTGCTTTCGCTGCACATCCCGCCCCTGCGTGAATGCCTCGACGGTTTGACGCCACTGGTGGAGCACTTCCTTGATCAGGCCAGTCGGCAGATCGGTTGCCCGTTGCCGAAACTGGCACCGGCGGCGATGGACCGACTCAGTCATTACCATTGGCCGGGCAACGTCAGGCAGTTGGAGAACGTACTGTTCCAGGCGGTTTCGCTGTGTGATGGCGGGACGGTCAAGGCTGAGCATATTCGTCTGCCGGACTATGGCGTGCGTCAGCCGCTTGGCGACTTCTCGCTGGAAGGAGGGCTCGACGAGATTGTCGGGCGCTTCGAGAAAGCGGTGCTGGAGCGCTTGTATTCCGAGCATCCGAGCAGTCGGCAACTGGGCAAGCGGCTCGGCGTTTCCCATACGACCATCGCCAACAAGCTGCGTGAGTACGAAGTCGGCAAAGACGCGTCCGAGTGATCACCACCAGCTTGATCGTTCCCATGCTCTGCGTGGGAACGATCAGTGATCGCTGATAGAGGTCGGGCGTTTGCCGCCAAGCGGCATGACACCGCCGGTTTTTCGACTTCGATACATTTCAAATTTCCCCTCACTATCCTCCAAGTCCTTTGTTTATCGGCTCGTTGGCCGCCAGAAAAAAGTTGGTCTGCAAATTGCTTGTGGCTCAGCAGTACAGCGGTGGGCGGCAAACGTCCGGCATGCAGAGGAAAGAGTGTGGACAAGTACCTTTATGTGGCAATGACCGGCGCCAGCCAGAACGCACTGGCGCAAAAGGCTCATGCCAACAACCTGGCGAACATCTCCACCAATGGTTTTCAGCGCGACCTGGAGCAGGCGCGTTCGATGCCGGTGTTTGGTGACAGCTTTCCGGCGCGTGCGTTTGCCATGAGCGAGCGGCCCGCCACCGACTTCACCGCCGGTTCCCTGGTGGAAACCGGTCGTGACCTCGATGTCGCCGTGACCGGCAACGGTTTCATTGCCGTGCAAAACCCTAACGGCGGTGAAAGCTACGTGCGCACCGGCAGCCTGAACATCGACGCCCTGGGCGTTTTGCGCGCCGGCAACGGCATGCCGGTCATGGGCAATGGCGGGCCGATTGCCGTGCCGCCAGAGCAGCAAGTGGAAGTCGGTGAAGACGGCACCATCAGCATCCGTGCGATGGGCGAGGGCCCGCGCGTCATGGCTGAAGTCGACCGGATCAAGCTGGTCAACCCGGACATCAAGAACATGAACAAGGGCCTGGACGGTTCGATCTACACCAAGGACGGCCAGCCTGCGCCGGCCGATGCCAACGTCAAACTGGTGTCGGGTTTCCTGGAGTCGAGCAACGTCAATGCCGTGGAAGAGATGACGTCGGTGCTGGCCCTGGCCAAGCAGTTCGAGTTGCACGTCAAGATGATGAACACCGCCAAAGACGACGACCAGGCCATGGCTCGGGTCTTGCAGATCAGCTAATTATCAGAACGTCGCGCCGTAAAACAGGCGCACGAGGAGAATCGAATGCTTCCGGCTCTATGGGTTGCCAAAACCGGTCTGTCCGCCCAGGACACCAACCTGACCACCATTTCCAACAACCTGGCGAACGTGTCGACCACGGGTTTCAAACGTGACCGCGCCGAGTTCCAGGACCTGCTGTACCAGATCAAGCGTCAGCCAGGCGCCCAGTCGACCCAGGACAGCGAACTGCCGTCGGGTCTGCAAGTGGGTACCGGTGTGCGCATCGTCGGCACCCAGAAGAACTTCACCGCCGGTAGCCTGCAAACCACCGAGCAGCCGCTGGATATGGCCATCGACGGCCGTGGTTTCTTCCAGATCCTGCAGCCGGACGGCACCACGTCCTACACCCGTGACGGTACTTTCCACCTCGACTCCAATGGCCAGATCGTCAACGCCAGTGGTTTCGCCCTGGAACCGGCGATTGTCATTCCGAACAATGCCCAGACCTTCACCGTCGGCCGTGACGGCACTGTGTCGATCACCGTCGCCGGCAACGCCGCGTCCCAAGTGATCGGCAACCTGCAAACCGCCGACTTCATCAACCCGGCCGGTCTGCAGGCCGTGGGCAACAACCTGTTCCTGGAAACCGCCGCTTCCGGTGCGCCGCAAGTCGGTACACCGGGCCTGAACGGTTTCGGCACCACCCTGCAGAACACCCTGGAAACCTCCAACGTCAGCACCGTGGAAGAGATGGTCAACATGATCACCACTCAGCGTGCTTACGAGATGAACTCCAAGGTGATCTCCACCGCCGACCAGATGCTCTCGTTCGTAACGCAGAATCTGTAATCAAGTCTATGAGGCGGCCATGAGGCCGCCTGCAACACCGTGAGGTAAGGGTCATGAAACGCTTCGTATCTGTTCTGGCATTGGGTGGGGTGGTCTCGCTCGCGGGCTGCGTCGCTCCGACGCCCAAGCCCAATGACCCTTACTACGCTCCGGTGTTGCCGCGTACGCCGTTGCCGGCGGCCGCCAACAACGGCTCGATCTATCAGGCCGGTTTCGAACAGAACCTGTACAGCGACCGCAAAGCGTTCCGGGTCGGTGACATCATCACCATCACCCTGAACGAGAAGACTCAGGCCAGCAAGAACGCCAACTCGCAGGTGGCCAAGAACAGCAAGACCGGCATCGGCCTGACTTCGTTGTTCGGCGGCAGCGGCACTACCAACAACCCGTTGGGTGGCAATGATCTGAGCCTGGACGTCGGCTACAGCGGCGACCGTGCGACCAAGGGCGACAGCAAGGCAGCGCAGGGCAACACCCTGACCGGTTCGATCACCGTGACCGTGGCCGATGTGCTGCCCAACGGCATCATCGCCGTGCGTGGCGAGAAGTGGATGACCCTCAACACCGGTGACGAGCTGGTGCGGATCGCAGGTCTGGTGCGTGCCGATGACATTGCAACCGACAACACCGTGTCGTCGACCCGTGTCGCCGATGCGCGCATCACCTACTCGGGCACCGGTTCGTTTGCCGATGCGAGTCAGCCAGGCTGGTTCGACCGTTTCTTCCTCAGCCCGCTGTTCCCTTTCTAGGTGGCTAAGTTGAATTTCAGAAGCCTCATGGTGGCCGCGTTTTTGTTGTCGGCGGCCTTCAATGCACAAGCCGAACGGTTGAAGGATATCGCCAGCATCTCTGGCGTGCGTTCCAACCAGTTGATCGGCTATGGCCTGGTGGTCGGGCTCAACGGCACCGGCGACCAGACGACGCAAACCCCGTTCACCCTGCAGACCTTCAACAACATGCTCTCGCAGTTCGGCATCAAGGTGCCGCCGGGATCGGGCAACGTGCAGTTGAAAAACGTCGCGGCGGTATCGGTGAGTGCCGATCTGCCGGCGTTCGCCAAACCGGGTCAGCAGGTCGACATCACCGTTTCGTCCATCGGTAACTCCAAGAGCCTGCGCGGCGGCACCCTGTTGCTGACCCCGCTCAAGGGTATCGACGGCAACGTCTACGCCATCGCCCAGGGCAACCTGGTGGTCGGCGGTTTCGACGCCGAAGGTCGCGACGGTTCGAAGATCACCGTCAACGTTCCGTCGGCCGGTCGCATCCCGGGCGGTGCATCGGTCGAGCGTTCGGTGCCGAGCGGTTTCAACCAGGGCAACAGCCTGACACTGAACCTCAATCGTTCCGACTTCACCACCGCCAAGCGCATCGTCGACAAGATCAACGACATGCTCGGCCCTGGCGTTGCTCAGGCCATCGACGGCGGTTCGATCCGCGTCACTGCGCCGCTCGATCCGAGCCAGCGTGTCGACTACCTGTCGATCCTGGAAAACCTCGAAGTCGACCCGGGTCAGGCGGTAGCGAAAGTCATCATCAACTCGCGTACCGGCACCATCGTCATCGGCCAGAACGTGAAAGTTTCGCCGGCTGCCGTGACCCACGGCAGCCTGACCGTGACCATCACCGAAGACCCGATCGTCAGCCAGCCGGGCCCGCTGTCCAATGGTCAGACGGCCGTGGTGCCGCGCTCGCGTGTGAATGCTCAGCAGGAAGCCAAGCCGATGTTCAAGTTCGGCCCGGGCACCACCCTCGACGAGATTGTGCGTGCGGTGAACCAGGTCGGCGCGGCACCGGGTGACCTGATGGCGATTCTCGAAGCACTGAAGCAGGCCGGCGCGTTGCAAGCCGACCTGATCGTGATCTGAGGACGGCACTCATGGATATGCGCAAAAGCGGTTTGGTCAGCAGCAGCGATTCGGGTTCGTACTCCGACCTCAATCGACTGAATCAGCTCAAGGTTGGCGACAAGAACAGCGACGGGAACATGCGCAAGGTTGCGCAGGAATTCGAATCGCTGTTCCTCGGCGAGATGCTCAAGTCGATGCGTTCGGCCACTGAAGCGCTGGGCCAGGACAACCCGCTCAATACGCCGGCAGCCAAGCAATATCAGGAAATGTACGATCAGCAACTGGCTGTTTCCCTGTCCCGCGAGGGCGGTGGTATCGGTCTGGCCGACGTGCTGATGAAGCAGATGTCGAAGAACAAACCGATGGCGCCGGGTGAGGCCGCCGCCGCGTCCGCTGCCAAGCAGCAGGAAGCGCTGGCCAGGGCTGCTGCGGTGGAAACGCCGATTGCTGCCGGCACCGTGGCCACCAACGGTCCGCTGTCGCGCCTCAATGGCGAGCGTCCGTTGTGGGCTTCGCGTTCGGTACATGCGCCGAACACCCAGCTTGCCCATCGCAATGACATGGAAATGATCAACCAGCGTCGTCTGGCACTGCCGCCGAAACTGGCTGATCGCCTGCTCGCCGGTCTGGTGCCTTCGGCCACAAATGCCGCAGCCACTCAATTGCCGCAGCGCGACACAATGGCTGCCGCCACTGGTTCCGGCCCGCTGTACAACGGCGACTGGCTGGCCCGCGCCGAGGCGGAAAAGGCCTCCGGCGGGCAGATGCAGATTTACGGTCGGGCCATGGCGCAGATTCCGCTGGCGCCGGCGAAGAAGGCGTTCAGCAACGCCGACGAATTCGTCAACACCATGCTGCCGATGGCCAAAGAGGCGGCGGCGCGCATTGGTGTCGATCCACGTTATCTGGTGGCTCAGGCCGCACTCGAAACCGGTTATGGCAAATCGGTCATGCGCGCCCAGGATGGCACCAGCAGCCACAACCTGTTCGGGATCAAGGCCAGCAGCAACTGGAAGGGCGATTCGGCCCGGGCGATCACCAGCGAGTTCCGCAACGGGCAGATGGTCAAGGAGACGGCCGAGTTCCGTTCCTACGCCTCGTACAAGGACAGCTTCCACGATCTGGTGACTTTGCTGCAGAGCAATAATCGCTATCAAGATGTGCTGAAGTCGGCCGATAACCCAGAACAGTTTGTACGCGAGTTGCAAAAGGCCGGTTACGCAACCGACCCGAACTACGCAAGCAAGATTTCGCAGATTGCCAGGCAGATGACGGTAAATCAGAACTACGCTGCGGCCGGCGTTTCAACAACGCCTTTATAAACACAAGGTAAGGTTTGAATCATGAGTTTGCTCAATATCGGGATGTCGGGGTTGGCCGCGAGTTCGTCCTCTCTGGCTGTGACAGGTAACAACATTGCCAACGTCGACACCGCCGGTTATTCACGCCAGCAAACCGTGCAGGGCACCAAGTCCTCGATCCAGACTGGCAACGTGTTCATCGGTACGGGCACGACCCTGGCCGACGTGCGCCGGGTGTATAACTCTTACCTGGAAACCCAGCTGCATACCGCCACGTCGCTCAACAGTGAAGCGGCAGCCTACGGTGGCCAGGCGACTGCCCTGGATAACTCGTTGTCCGATACCAACACAGGCCTGACCGGCGTGCTGCAGAAGTTCTTCACCTCGATGCAGGGTGTGGCAACTTCGGCGACCGACGACACGTCCCGTCAGTCGGTACTGACCGGCTCGCAAGCGCTGACCAGCCGCTTCAACGCCCTGGCCAAACAGCTGAACGATCAGAACACCACGATCAATGGCAACCTCGGCGACATGGCCGCCCAGGTCAACAAGCTGGCCACTTCGATTGCCAATCTCAACCAGAAGATCGGCGAAGTTTCCACCAGCGGCGGCCAGCCGAACGATCTGCTCGACAGCCGTAACGAAGCGGTACGTCAGCTCTCCGAACTGGTCGGCGCGCAAGTGGTCGAGCGCGGCACCAGCTTCGACGTTTACGTCGGCAGCGGTCAGCCGCTGGTCGTCGGCAACACCACCAATACCTTGAGCACCGTTCCGAGCAAGGACGACCCGTCGCGCATGGGCATCCAGATGGATCGTGGCTCAAGCACCATCGACATCACTTCGGTAATCAGCGGCGGTGAAATCGGCGGTCTGCTGACCTATCGCAATGAAGTGCTCAACCCGTCGCTCAACGAGCTGGGCCGTGTAGCACTGGTCATTGCCGACCAGATGAACCGCCAGCAAGCCCAGGGCATCGACAAGAACGGTGACTTCGGCGCGCCGATTTTCAATGACATCAACAGTGCCGCGCTGATTAGCCAGCGCAGCATTGCCTCGGCAGGCAACAGCGCGGGCTCGGGCAACCTGAACGTCACCATCAAGGACACCGGCAAGCTGACCACCAGCGATTACCAGGTCACCTTCACCAGCGCCACCAACTATTCGGTCAAGCGCTCCGACGGCACCGACATGGGTTCGTTCAGCACCACGACCACGCCACCGCCAGTGATCGACGGCTTTACCCTGGCCCTCAACGGCGGCGCGATGAACGCCGGTGACACCTTCAAGGTGACCCCGACCCGTGACGCGGCCACGAACATTCAGACCGTGCTCACCGATCCGAAGAAAATCGCGGCGGCAGCACCATTGACCGGCGTGGCCAGTGCCAACAACTCCGGCACCTACACCCAGCCGACGCTGGTCGACACCATCGACATCACCAACCCGGCCTCCCAGGCCGAGTTGCAGAACGCGCTCAAGTATTCGACGCCGGTCAAACTGGTCATGGGTGCGGTCACCAGCGGCAGCCAGTCGTACAACATGGTCGATGCCAAGGGCAACACCATCGGCACCGGCACCATCGTTCCGGGGCAGGCCAACACCCTGAACCTGAAGATCGGCATGGTCGACTCCACCGGTGCACCGGTGATGGATACTTCGGTTACGCCGAACGTGCAGAAAACCTTCACCGTGCAGACCACCGTGGGCGCGACGCCGAAGCCAGGCGAAACCTTCACGATCAACCTGACCGGCGCCGCTTCTTCGGACAACCGCAACGCGCAAGCGCTGGTCGGCCTGCAGACCAAGCAGACCGTGGACACCGGCACCGGCAGCAAGGGCATCAGCCTGACCGACGCCTACAACAAACTGGTGACCAACGTCGGTACCAAGGCGGCCCAGAGCAAGTCCGACAACGAAGCCACCTCGACGATCCTCGATCAGGCCAAGGGTGCGCGCGACTCGCTGTCCCAGGTCAACCTGGATGAAGAGACCGGCAACCTGGTCAAGTATCAGCAGTACTACACAGCGTCTTCGCAGATCATCAAGGCTGCGCAGGAAACTTTCGCCACGCTGATCAACAGTCTTTAAGGAGTCGTAATTCATGCGCATTTCCACCGCTCAGTATTACGCGACACAAGCTTCCCAATATCAGCGTAACTACAGCAAGACTGTTGCCACCGCGAACGAAGCGAGCAGCCTGCAACGCATCAACACCGCCGCCGATGATCCGATCGGGGCCGGGCGCTTGCTCAAGCTGGGTCAACAGGCCGCGATGCTCGAGCAATATCAGGGCAACATCGATACCACCAAGAGTGCGCTGACCGTGCAGGAGTCCACGCTGAACTCCATCACCACGGCCTTGCAGCGCGCCAAGGAAATCGGCCTGGCCGCCAACAACGGTATTGCCACCGACGCAGACCGCAAGGCCTACGCATCCGAGCTGAGCCAGATCCAGCAACAAGTGCTGGGCCTGATGAACTCCAAGGACGCCAACGGCAATTACCTGTTTTCCGGCTCCAAGACCGATACCGCGCCGTACTCGCAGAATGCCGATGGCACCTACACCTACAATGGTGACCAGACCCAGATCAACCTGGGCATTGGCGACGGCCTCTCGGTAGCCACCAACACCACGGGTTGGGATGCATTCCAGCAGACCATCAACACCAGCCGCACCACGACTACCATGACCGCGCCTGCCGTCGATGATGGTCGTGTGGTGCTGACCAACGGTATCGTTGGCACTGCTGCGACGTACAACGCCAAGTTCGCGGCCGGCCAGCCTTACACCGTTGATTTCATCAGCAGCACGCAGTTGAAAATCACCGATGCCCTGGGCAACGACGTGACGAGCGAAGCCAGTCAGAGCGGTGCGATCACCAACAGCAACGGTGCCAACCAGACCGTCAGCTTCCGTGGTGTCGACCTGAAGTTGAACATCAACCTCAAGCCTGGCGATACCAACCCGGATGCGGTCATCGCCGGCCACAGCTTCCAGCTGGCGGCCACACCTGACTCGTTCACCACCTCGCGCAGTGCGGGCAACCCGTCGACCGCGGTCATCACTGGCTCCGGCGTAACCAACCAGGCGGCCTACGACGCGGCATTCCCGTCCGGCGGCGGTGCGATCCTGAAGTTCACCAGCGCCACGGCTTTCGACCTGTACGCCGCGCCGGTCACCGCTGACAGCAAGCCGGTTTCGTCGGGCACGCTGGTCGGCAACAATGCTACCGCCGCCGGTGTGACGTTCACCCTCGGCGGTACGCCAGGTGCGGGCGATCAGTTCTCGATCCAGTCCAACAACCACCAGACCCAGAACGTGCTCGACACCCTGGGCCAGATGGTCACGGCGCTGAATGCGCCGATCGATGGTGATCCGGTGGCCAAGCAGAAATTCCAGGGTGCCATGGAGTCGGCGCTGGGCAACATCGACAGCGCGTCCAATCAGATCGGTTCGGCGGTGACTTCGATCGGTGCCCGCGGACAGTCGCTGGATGACCAGAACACCACCAACCAGAGCCTGACTCAGGCGAATACCACCACTCAGGGTTCGATCCGTGATTCGGATCCTGCCGAAGTGATGACCCGCCTGACCTTGCAGCAGACCATGCTGCAGGCCTCGCAACTGGCGTTCAGCAAAATCAGCCAGCTGGGCCTGTTCAACAAGATCTGATGCTGACCGGGCGCGCAAGCGCCCGGTTGCTCTGACCGTTCTGTATTTATTGTTCTTCTTTTGCGGTTTCAAAGGGCTCGCTGTTCCGGGCGGGTTCCCGCCGCTTGCGAGTCCGCCGTGAATTCACTCCCGCTTGTCAGCCTCGTCATTCCCGCCTTCAATCCGCGCTTTTTTGAAAAGGCCTTGAGCAGTGCCGTGAGCCAAAGCTATGGCAATCTCGAAATCATCGTCTGCGACGACAGTCGTGGCAGTGAGATCGAGGCCATTGTCGCTTCGGTCACCGAGAGCAGCGGGGTTACGGTTCGTTATGTGCGCAATCCCCGGACGCTCGGGCTGGTGGGTAACCTGCATGCGTGCCTGGAGCAGGCGACGGGTGAGTTCATCAAGTTTCTGTGTGATGACGATCAGTTGTTTTCCACTTGCGTCGAACGCCAGGCGCAGACGCTGATCGACCAGCAGGACGTCAATCTGGTACTCGCCCAGCGCCTGTTCTGGGATGCTGGCGACCTGCCGTTGCCGTCGCGCCTGGAGAACACGCCGTTGTCTCCGGTGTGCGGATTGTTCAAGGGCGATGACCTGCTGGCGATTTTCGAGAATTTCCCGGTGAACATTCTCGGAGGCTTCAGCAATGCCCTGTTTCGTCGATCCGATGTGCAGGAGCTGTTGCCGGCCCTGACTCAGTCTGGTCACTGTTTTGTCGCCACGCTCGATTTTGCTTTGTACGTCTGCCTGCTGCGACGCGGCAACGTGGTGATGTCTAACCATGTCCTGAGCATCGAGCGCCTGTACCCTGAGCGTTTGAGCAGCCAGCAAGCGATGCGCGATGCAGCCGAGGTCGAGCGGCAATGGCTGACGCAGATGCTCAAGGCGCGCAGCGGCGAATCCGCACCGGCGCCGGGCTGGGTCCGTTATGTGCCGATCACCAAGGCCCTGGAAACTCCGCGGGTCTGGGAAGAGTTGCCACTGAGCCGCACGCTGGGCACCAAGCAGACCACGCAGGACTGGCATGTCGGAATTGCCAGTGTCAGTTTCGCCGAGCTGTACGCCCAGTGGCTAGCCTGCCGCGCACTGACCGAAGGCCAGCGCGAACTGTTGCCGGACACGCTGGCCGCCTGGCCGCGCGTGCCGAAAATCGTTCCGGTGATCATCGACGAGCAGGGCAGTCGTTCGGCGCTCGAACTTACCCTGCAATCGCTGGCCGCACAGGAATACCTGCCGGAGCTGACCATCGTGCTCTCCGCGTCCTGCACCGAGGCGCAGTTGCACGAGCGCATCGTGCGCATGCCGCTGCAGGATGACTGGCAACAACAGATCAACCAATTGTTGCCGCAGCTCGATGGTGCCGACTGGTTCTATCTGCTGCGCGCCGGTGATCGTCTGGTGGTGCCGGCGTTGCTGGTGATGGCCGAACGTATCGCGCTCTCGCGCACCGTTACCTGCCTCTACAGCGATGAAGGAGGTCTGAGCCAGGGTGAGTCGACCGAGCCTGTGTTCAAACCGGACTTCAACCTGGACCTGATGCGCAGCTACCCGTATGTGGGCAGGGCGCTGGCCTTCGAGCGCGAGCGTTTCCTCGCCCTGGGCGGTTTCGATTCCGCATTCGGTGAGCTGGCGCCCCACGATGTGCTGTGGCGCATGGTCGAGCATGACGGCACGCACGTCATCGGTCATGTTTCCGAGGTGTTGCTGGAGTC
Source organism: Pseudomonas sp. SDO52101_S400 (assembly GCF_054071635.1). Taxonomy (NCBI): domain Bacteria; kingdom Pseudomonadati; phylum Pseudomonadota; class Gammaproteobacteria; order Pseudomonadales; family Pseudomonadaceae; genus Pseudomonas; species Pseudomonas sp. SDO52101_S400. The sequence continues at coordinate 31,516 of NZ_JBSVWF010000061.1, forward strand.
GGCGTACGACCTCGCCAAGTGGCTGTCCGAACCGCAAATGGCGGACCGCAACTCACAGTTGATCTCGGCTCACCTGGCGCGTCTGGGCATCGCCCACGAGATTCGCGATGGCGCCTCGGCGCTGCTCAACCGGGTCGAGTATCACCATGATCGTCAGCCTCTGGTGTCGATCGTCATTGTCAGCAAGGATCAGACGGCAGCTGTACAGCGCTGTGTCGAGAGCCTGCTGGAGAAAACCCTCTACGCCGAATATGAGTTGCTGCTGGTCGACAACGGCAGCGAGAGTGCCGAAGCACGAGCCTGGTTCGAGGGAATGGGGCAGCTGGGCAGCGAGCGGATCCGTATTCTGGACTGCCCGCAGCAAGACAACATGGCGGCGGTGCGCAATGCGGCGGTGAGTCAGGCGCGGGGCGAATACGTCTTGCTGCTCAATCCTTATGCCGTGATCACCCAGGGCGACTGGCTGGCGGAAATGCTCAATCACGCCCAGCGGCCGGAAGTCGGCGTGGTCGGCGCCAAACTGTTCAATCCGGATGGCCGGATCCTCCACGCCGGCCTTATTCTCGGCTTGCAAGGGCCTGCCGGCGTACCGTTTTACGGAGAGACCCTGCAGGCGACGGGGTACATGTACCGGCTGCTCGTCGCTCATGACCTGAGCGCCGTTGGTGGCGATTGCCTGATGGTGCGCAAGGCCGTGTTCGAGGCGGTCGGCGGCCTCGATCAGCAAGACCTGGCACAGTCGCTCAATGAAGTGGATCTGTGCCTGCGGGTCGGTCGGGAAGGTTACCTGGTGGTGTGGACGCCTTACGCTCAGCTGGCGTTGGGCGCACAGCCGGCACAGGCGCCGAAGGACGGCGAAGAAGCACGGCTCGGCCAGGAACAGGAACAGGAAACGTTCTACAAGCGCTGGTTACCGATCGTCGCGCGGGATCCGGCGTACAACGCCAACCTGGCGCTCAATGGTCTGGGCGGTTCGAGCTTCCGTCTCGATCCGGGCCTGCGTACCGGCTGGAGTCCGTTTTCGCATCCGCAATTGCCGAAGATCCTGGCGCTGCCGGTCAATGCGTCGGCCATCGGTCACTATCGTGTGACCCAGCCACTGATCGAGCTGGAAGCGGCGGGCAGGGCGCTGGGGCGGATTCACTACAATCTGCCGACAATCATCGAAGTCGAGCGCCAATCCCCTGACGTGATCATTTTGCAGGGGCGCTATGCCGAAGCGCCAATCAATGAAATCCCGATCCTGCAGAAATACTCGAATGCCCGGCGGATCTATGAACTCGATGACTATGTGATCGACGTTCCCCATCGCAATGCCCACATCCGCAACATGCCGAACAAGGACGAGATGGAAAAACTGGTCCGGCGCGCCATCGGCATGTGTGACCGGGTCGTGGTGTCCACGGCGCCGCTGGGTAATGCACTGTCGAGCATGCACAGCGACATTCGGGTCGTCCCGAACATGCTGGCCAAACACCTGTGGAGCGATTTGCGCAGTCAGCGTCGCACCTCGAAAAAGCCTCGGGTCGGCTGGGGTGGTGGCACCAGTCACCATGGCGACCTCGCGGTTATCGCCGATGTGGTGCGCGAACTGGCCAACGAAGTCGACTGGGTGTTTTTCGGCATGTGCCCCGACGACCTGCGACCGTACATGCATGAGTTCCACGGCGTGATCGGACTGGACGTGTACCCGGCTAAGCTGGCCAGCCTCAACCTCGACCTGGCCCTGGCGCCGCTTGAGTTCCACATCTTCAACGACTGCAAGAGCAACCTGCGTCTGCTGGAATATGGCGCCTGCGGCTACCCGGTGATCTGCACCGACACCGAGGCCTATCGCGGTTATCTGCCGTGCACGCGGATCAAGACCAACACCACGGATGAGTGGCTGCAGGCGATCCGCATGCACCTGGCCGATCGGGACGCCAGCTACCGCATGGGCGACGAATTGCGCGAGGTCGTGCTGCGTGATTACGTCCTGCGTGGCGACAACCTGCGGTACTGGGAAAACGGCTGGCTGGCGGACTGACCGGTTCATCCGCGCTCCAGAAAAAACAGGCGACTATGGCAGTCGCCTGTTTTTTTTTGCCTGCCTGTTCGTCTTTATTTCATTCTTGATACATTTCTTTGCAACGGGCTCAAGCGCAGGGTGCTTCCTGTCGATATCAACACATTGCAGTTCAAGAAAATGATGTCGCGGTGACGTGTGATCGCCACGCTGGCCTGTACCGGTTCACAAACAAGGCAAGGAAGATGTAATGGCAGTAATCAACGGGACAAACGGCGCGGATACGCTGAACGGTACGAGTGGGGATGATGAGATCAATGGCCTGGGTGGCAATGATGTGATTATCGGGAGTGCCGGGGCTGACAAAATTGACGGTGGTTCGGGTTTCGACACGGTCGATTACTCGGCTTCGTCCGCCGGGGTCAATGTCGACATCCGTCCGGGCACCGGTTTGCCCGGCACCGGTGGTGATGCGCAAGGCGACACGTTGACCGGTATTGAAAAGGTCATCGGTTCGGCGTTCAACGATACCTTTACGACTGAGGCATCGTTGTATGCCACCTATGAAGGCGGCGCTGGAGATGACGTCTATTACGTCAATGGCGGTGGTGTGACCATCATCGAACAGGCCGGCGGTGGCAATGATGAGGTGAGGGTCAGCTGGAAGGATCACACCCTGGCGGCCAATATCGAGCGCCTGACTTATGTCGGCACCGGTTCGTTCACCGGCGTAGGCAACGCCAGCGACAACATCATCACTGGCGGTGCAAATAACGACATCTTCAAGGGCGGCGGCGGTGCCGACCAGTTTTTCGGTGGCGCGGGGCGCGACACGGTGTCCTACGACGACAGCACCGTTGCAGTGAGCATCAACCTGAAAACCGGCGTCAACTCGGGCATTGCAGCGGGTGACACGTACAACAGTATCGAAGTGATCGCCGGTTCCAATTACAACGACACCTTCGTGGTCGATAGCCGGATCACTGCTATTGATGGCGGCGCCGGTTTCGATACGGTCGATTACTCGACATCGGCGGCGGCAGTCAATGTGGATATTCGTCCGGGCACTGGACTGCCAGGTGTTGGTGGCGATTCGCAAGGCGTGACCCTGACCGGCATCGAAAAGGTCATCGGTTCAGCCTTCAACGATACCTTTACGACTGAGGCATCGTTGTATGCCACCTATGAAGGCGGCGCTGGAGATGACGTCTATTACGTCAATGGCGGTGGTGTGACCATCATCGAACAGGCCGGCGGTGGCAATGATGAGGTGAGGGTCAGCTGGAAGGATCACACCCTGGCGGCCAATATCGAGCGCCTGACTTATGT